>NZ_JBFAOU010000034.1:0-57065 GCF_040675365.1 Catellatospora sp. NPDC049609
GGGTCCTGCAGCGCTTCACCGGACGACGCGAACTGCTCCCGCAGACCGTCGACGCCGTCGCCGCCCTGGTCTCCGACCGCACCATCACCTGGTGAAACGCCCCGGAGCGGCCCATCACGCGACCTCAACTATTGCGCACAAGATCGTTAGCGCCAGAAGCCTGGGCGTCGGGTCATTTGCTGTGTCGCGCCGCCGTGCCCGACACAGCAAACTGCTGCGCGCTTGTCTGCCGTCGACGGCGGCCTCACGACGCGAGCCCCACGATGGTGCGGAAAGGACACTGAACCCGGGGCTGCAGGCGGGGTCACCTGCAGTCCCGGGTTCTGAGCGGAGGGTGGTGCCATCGCGCCCTACAACATCGGTTTGACGAACCGATCAGATGGACGCGAGTGACTCGCTGCTGGACGTAGCCGTGCGGGCGCGTCGCGGTCGATGATGCTTGCGATCATGTCGATGACGAGGAACCCGTCGCGACAGTGTCAGCTGATCCGGTCGATGAGACCCGCCAGCAACGCGACCCGGGGCACGACCGAGTTCAGGTCGAGCCACTCGTCAGGGCCGTGGTCGCCGCCGCCGACCGGCCCGAGCCCGTCGAGCACCGCCACACCCGACTCGGCCAGCAGGTTCGCGTCGGCGCACCCGCCGGTGGCGGCGTGGGTGACAGGCAGGCCAAGCTCGTCGCCGACCTGCTCGGCGGCGCGTAACAGCGCCGCCGTGCCGGGTCCGCCAGCCCACGGCGGTGTCGGGGCCACGACCCGCACGGTGGCGGTGACCCCGTCGACGAGCGGGCTGCCCGCCAGCCGGGCGATGTCGGTCAGCGCCGCCTCGTACGCCGCCGGGTCGGCCGCCCGCACATCGACCACCAGCCGGGCCCGGTCGGCCACGACGTTGGGCTGTGTCCCGGCCCGGAGCACGCCCACGTTGACGCCCGCTAGCCCTTGCAGGGCCACAGTCAGGTGCGCGGCGGCCAGCGCGGCGTTGGCGCCGCGTTCGGGTTCGATGCCGGCGTGGGCAGCCCGGCCGTGCAGGTCGATCTCGACGTCGGCGACGCCCTTGCGAGCCGACACGAGGTCGCCGTTGTCGCGGGCGCATTCCAGGCACAGGATCGCGTCGGCCTGGGCGGCCAGTTCGGCCAGCAGCGGGCGGCTGCCGACCGAGCCGATCTCCTCGTCGGGCGTGGCCACCAGCACCAGCTCGCCGAACCCGTCGACGCCGAGCGCGATCAGGGTCTCGATCGCGGCGAGCCCGGCCAGCAGCCCGCCCTTGTCGTCGCACACGCCGGGCCCGTACGCGCGGCCGGTGCCGCCGTCGACGGTCAGCGGCCGCGCCGCGGCGGTGCCCGGCGGGAACACCGTGTCCAGGTGCGCGGCCAGCAGGATGCGCCGGGTGCCACGGCCGGACAGCCGCCCCACCACGGCATCGCCGAGCGGCACACCGGTGTCGTCGTGGACCGGCACGAGCGTGGCGTCGAGTCCGGCGTCGGTGGCGTATCCGGCGAACCGGGAGGCGACCTTGCGCAGACCGGCGACCTGGCGCGACCCGCAGTCGACCTCGACGAGTTCGGCGAGCCGGGACAGGAACGCCGGATACCGGGACGCGGCCGCCGCTCGTAGTGCCGCGGCTTTCACAGGACCTTCGCCAGGAACGCGCGGGTGCGGTCGTGCCGCGGATCGCCGAGGACCTGCTCGGGTGTGCCGGTCTCGACGACGACGCCGCCGTCCATGAACACGACGGTGTCGGCGGCCTCGCGGGCGAAGCCCATCTCGTGGGTGACCACCATCATGGTCATGCCGTCTGCCGCGAGGTCGCGCATGACATCGAGCACCTCGCCGACCAGCTCGGGGTCCAGCGCCGAGGTGGGCTCGTCGAACAGCATCAGCTTGGGCCGCATGGCCAGCGCCCGGGCGATGGCCACCCGCTGCTGCTGACCGCCGGAGAGCATCGCCGGGTACGCGTGGGCCTTGTCGGCCAGCCCGACCCGGTCGAGCAGTGCCAGTGCCCGCTGCCGGGCGGCCGCCTTCGGCTCGCGCAGCACGTGCACCGGGGCCTCCATGACGTTGCCCAGGGCGGTCAGGTGCGGGAACAGGTTGAATCGCTGGAACACCATGCCGATGTCGCGGCGGCGCTCGGCGACCTCGCGTTCGCGCAGCTCGTGCAGGCGGTCGCCGCGCTGGCGGTAGCCCACGAGGTCCCCGTCGACCCACAGGCGTCCGGCGGTGACGGTCTCCAGGTGGTTGACGCAGCGCAGGAACGTGGACTTGCCGGACCCGGACGGGCCGAGCAGGCAGCACACCTCGCCGGCGTTCACCTGCAGGTCGATGCCGGACAGCACCTCCAGCTGCCCGAAGCTCTTGCGTACGCCCTCTGCTCTGATCATCGCGGTCACCGGAACATCCCTCCTCCGCTGGTGGCGCGGTGGCCACGGCCGAAGCGCCGTTCGACGAACCACTGCACCACCGACAGGACGCTGACCAGGGCCAGATACCAGATCGCGGCGACGGCCAGCAGCGGGATCACCTTGTAGTTCTGCGCGTACACGGTCTGCACCGCGGTCATCAGGTCGCGCCCCGCGATGACCGACACCAGCGCGGTGGACTTGAGCATGGTGATGACCTCGTTGCCCATGGGCGGGGCGATCACGCGCATGGCCTGCGGCAGGATGATGCGGCGCATGGTGAGGCCGGGTTTCATGCCCAGCGCGTGGGCGGCCTCGGTCTGTCCCTTGTCGACGGCGAGGATGCCGCCGCGCACGATCTCGGCGGCGTACGCCATCTCGTTGAGCGACAGGGCCAGCACCGCGGGCACGATGCCCACCATGACCGCGTTGGTGGGCTGGTCGAAGATCGCGATGTCGGTGAACGGGACGGTGACGGTCAGCCGCGGCAGCAGCGCGCCGAGGAAGCCGAAGAAGACGATCTGGACCAGCAGCGGGGTGCCGCGGAAGAACCACACGAACACCGCGGCGCTGACGCGCAGCACGGGGTTTGCCGACAGGCGCATGACGGCGAGCAGGACGCCGCCGGCGGTGCCCAGCAGCATCGCGATGGCGGTGAGCAGCAGGGTCGTGCGCACGCCTTCGAGGACGAAGTCCTTGAACAGGTATTCACCGATGGTGTGCGGTTCGAGGTTGGGGCTGCTGAGCAGGGCCGAGCCGATCTGGTAGGCCAGCAGCAGCACGAGGACGGCGGCGATCCAGCGGCCGTGGTGGCGTACCGGCACGGCTTTGATCGGCGACGGGGTGTCGGTTGTCATGGGCGGGGGTTCCCTCGGTGAGAGCGCGGGTGGCGGGCGACCGTGCCCGCCACCCGTGGGTGGGCGGTCAGTCGATGGCCTGGTCGATGGTCGCGTTGACCAGGCCGATCTCCTTCTGCTCGTACTGGGCGAGGATCTTGGCGTAGGTGCCGTCGTCGATGAGGGACTGCACGGCGGCCTGGAACGCCTTGGCCAGGTCGGCGCGGGACTTCAGGAACCCGAACCCGTTGGGGCTGGCCAGCCAGCCGTTGGGGTTGGCGGCGTCGGCGGCGAGCTGCACCTTGTCCTTGAGCTGCTGCTCGGTGTCGACGAGGTTGACCTTGGTCGCGGCGACGGCGTCGACGGCCCCGGCCAGCAGGGCCTGCACGGCCTGCGGGTTCTCCGGGTACTCCTTGACGGTGATCGCCTTGCCGGCGCAGCTGCTCTTGCTGTACTCGGTCAGGTGCTTGGCCTGGTTGCTGGCCTTCTGCACGCCGACGGTGCGCCCGCACAGGCCGGTCACGTCGTTGATGGCCAGCGGGTTGCCCTTGGCGACGAGGAAGCCGGTGCCCGAGGCGCTGTAGTCGACGAAGGTGGCGACCTGCTGGCGCTCCTTCTTGTCGGTGATACCGCCGGCGATGGCGTCGTACTTGCCGGCCTGCAGACCCGGCACCAGGCCGTCGAAGGGCTGCTGACTCCACTGGGCCTGCAGGCCCAGCCGCGCGGCGGCGGCGGTGAGCAGGTCGTAGTCCAGGCCCTTGAACTCGGTGGTGTTGCCCTCGGTCTTGAAGTCGATGAACGGCTCGTACGGGGCGTTGGTGGCGATGGTGACGGCGCCCTTGTCGCGGAAGTCGGCGGGCAGCGTGGCGGCGACCTTGGCGTCGGTGGTGACGTCGCCGACGCCGTTGATGGTCACGGTGACATTCGCGGCGGCCGGCGAGCTGCCGGTGGCTGGGGTGTCGGTGGAGCCGCAGGCGGCCGCGGCGAGCGCGACGGCCGCGAGCGCGGTGCTGGACAGGGCGAAGCGCGAACGCATGAAGTCCTCCCGGTTACTGATGCTCAGTACCGGGGACTGTAATAGGCGTTACATGGAATGTGAAGTTACGTTTTGATGTAACAAGATCATCCGAGGAGGCCGTAGCGCTGAGCAGCCGCCTCGATGGAGGTCAGCTGCTCCCCGGCGGCCGGGCCCAGGCGCGCGATCACCCCGTCGATCAGGGTCTCCAGCACCGCCACGGTGGGCACGAAGCTGTCGTACGCCGACGGAGAGTCCACCCTGCTGGGCAGCACCACGTCGGCGACGCCCGCGACCGGCGACAGCCACCGGTCGGTGAACAGGATGATCTTCGCCTCGTGCTCCTTGGCCGCCTGCGCCAGCCGCAGCGTGGGCTGCTCGTACCGGCGGTAGTCGAACAGCACCAGCAGGTCCCTGCGGCCCAGCTCGGCCAGCAGTCCGGCTCGCTCGACCTGCCCCGCGGGAAGCAGGCGGCTGTTGCCTCGGATCTGCACCAGGTGCATCACCAGATAGTGGGCCAGCAGCGCGGAGAAGCGCCCGCCATGGCCGGTGACCCGCAACTGCGGGTCCGCAAGCAGCCGCACCGCCGCCTCGACCTCGGACTCGGGCAGCTCTGCCAGGGTGGCCTCCACGGCCTGCGGCAGCACCCGCCGCGCGCGTTCCAGCGCCCCGCCGGGAGCGGCGGGCGGCTCGGCGGTGTAGGCCGACAGCGGCGAGGTGTCGCGTTCGGAAAGCTCGTCGCGCACCGCCTTCTGGAACTCGGGGTGGCCACGGAAGCCCAGCCGGTTGACGAAGCGCAGCACCGTCGGCCCGCTCACCCCGGCGCGCTCGGCCAGCACCGCCACGGTCTCCAGCGCCGCCGCGGGGTACGCCGCCAGCAGCACCCTGGCCACCCGGCGCTCCGCCGGGCTGCACTCGCCCAGCCGGGCGTGGATCATCCCGGCGACGCCGTGCTCGACTGCGGTCATCTGCCACCTCCGCCGACAGCGTAGCCACGGTCAGGCAGGGGCCCCCGCCCGGCGCGCGCCGGACGGGGGCCGTCGGTCACTTGGCCACGGTGCAGGAGTACACCGCCGAGCCGGAGCCGGAGTAGGCCTCCAGCTCGACGTAGACGGTGGCGCTGCCAGCGGCGGTGCGGGTGTAGGTCAGCGACTCGTCGGTGCCCGCGCCGTCGTTCACCGAGCGCACCAGCGTGCTGCCGGAGGAGCTGAGCAGGTACAGGTCGGCGTCGTAGGCCGACGGGATCGCGCAGGTGACGGTGACGGTCTGGCCGGAGGCCAGGGTGGTGGCGAAGTAGTCCCGGTCGGAGCTGCCGGCCATGTTCCCGGTCACGGTGGCGGGGTAGGCCAGCGACGCGATGCTGTTGGCCGTCGAGCGGGAGTCGTTGGGCTCGGCCTCGGCGAAAGTGGAGCCGCCCCCGCCGCCGGGCGGCGGGCAGGAGGTGAGCGGCGTGCCGTTGTACAGGTTGGACTCGGCCACCCCGTTCGTGACACTGCGCAGGTAGTAGCCGCAGCTCGGCCGGTTGGCGAAGTCGTAGGTCTGGCCGCCGGCCAGCTTCCAGATCTTGAAGTTGGAGAAGCTGAGCGGCTGCCCCGACACGGCGCGTTCGGGCTGGTGGTCGCCGAGCACGACGTATGCGCTCGGGCCGGTCAGCGTCGCCTTGCCGGCGGCGTCGATGAACAGCGACGCGCCCTCCTCGACCCCGACACCCCAGGCCGCGCCGCCGCTGACCAGTCCGTCCTTGATGGACCGGGCGACGAATGCCATGAGCCGCCCCATCCGGTCGCGGGCGACGAAGTGCGAGTCGTTGATGGTGTTGGCATAGTTCGGCCACTCGAACATGCCCGTGGTGAAGCTGATGTAGCTGTCGTAGGGATCGGCGAGGGCCTCGGCGGACAGCACGCTGCCGGAGCAGGCGTCATATACGACGTCGCTGTTGATGTGGTGCCCGGCGCTGCCGCCGCCGACACCGCCGCCCTTGGCGACCACCGACTGGACCGAGGCCCGCAGCGCGGTGCCCTTCCAGTTGGCGTAGCGGCACTGGTCCCCACCGGCGAAGTAGACGAACTCGGCGTTGCGGATGTCGGTGTTGACCTGGCTGTTGTTGCCGTCGTTGGTGGCGGTGAGGGTCAGCGTGGTGCAGGAGTTGACGCCTGCCAACCCCATGATGGTGTCGCATTCGGGCGTCTTGCTGCCCGAGCTGGGCGCGGATCCGGCCACGACGGTGACGTCGAGGCTGCCGCTGCCGGCGCGGATCGCGTCGATCGCCCTGGTCATGGTCGCGGTGACGACCGCGCCGGAGCCGTTCATCGTGTACGCCGGGCCGGACCAGGCGGTGCGGCTGACGTCGGTGGCGCTGCCCTGGCGGACCCGGGTCACGGCGGCGTGCGCCGGGGTGCCGATCAGGGTGCCTGCCAGCATGGCGACGGTGGTCGCGGCTGCCAGGCGGGAGATGGGGGGCATAGATCCTCCTCGACGGAACCCACCACGCTGTGATGTATCGCACAGTACAGCCGAGGCTGATTCTTGTACATCTGTAGTTTCTATTACCGCTTTGTAACACGCATTACATCTGGACTAGCAGTACGTCCTCTTGTAACGTGCTGTCGCGTCGCCCATCTGGCGCCGACACCCAGTCCGGCTCCGCCCGCCGTTGGAAACCACAAGTTCCCACCACGCGGCGGCGGGCGGAGCCTCCCACCCCCGGGAGGCACCCCATGACCCGCAGACGCACCGTGCTCGCCGGCGCCCTCGGCGCCGCCGCCCTCACCGCCTTCGGCCCCGCCGCACGCGCCTCCGCCAAGGTGTGCCGCGGCCCGCTCATCCTCGTCGGCGGCTCCCTCGCCGATGACAACACCGAGATCTACGGCGAGATAGTCCGCCGCGCCGGCGGCCCCACGGCCCGCATCGGCGTGCTCACCGCCGCCTCCATCCCGCCCAGCCAGGACCCCGACGCCGGCTCCCCCGACGCGGTCAACAGCCAGACCAACGGCCAGTACTACGCCGATCTGCTGCGCTCCCACGGCGCGGGCGACGCCGTCTGGATCCCCGTCGACCTCGACCGCGTCGCCGCGGCCGACGACCCCGCCGTCGCGGCCCTGGCCGCGAGCTGCACCGGCTTCTTCTTCGGCGGCGGAGACCAGTTCCGCTACGTCACCACGCTGCTGCACGGCGACGCCCATACAGACACCCTGGTGCTCGCCGCCATCCGCCGCCGCCACCGCGCCGGCGCGGTGGTCGCCGGAAGCAGCGCCGGTGCCCAGATCCAGCAGGGCGCCGACATGGTCACCGGCGGCGAGAGCTACGAGGCGCTGCGCGACGGCGCGCGCCCCGGCTACTTCGACGACCCGAACACCAGCGGCTACTGGCCAGCGGGCGGGTTCGGGTTCCTCACCTCCGGGCTCATCGACACGCACTTCTCCGCGTACGGCCGCCTCGGCCGCGCCGTCCAGCTCGCCGCGGACACCGGCCATGACCGGGTCTACGGCCTCGACCCGAACACCGCGCTGCTGGTCACCGATCCGGGCGGCCGCGACGAGCGCGGCCACGTGCTGGGCACCGGCGGCGTCAACCTGCTCGACCTGCGCGACGGGGTCCGCTGGAGCCACCTCACCGCCGGCTTCGGCTACACCCCCGCCACCTGGCGCGTCCGCGTCCCGAGCACCCTGCACGAGCTGCGCCCCAACGGGCCTCGCCAGGTCGCCGGCAGCGACGACGTCTTCGGCGACGACGCGGCCACCGCCCTGGCCCTGGCCCTCGCGGGCTCCCGTGACGCGGACGCCGTGGGCCGCACCCGGCAGCAGGATCCGCGCTTCGCGGTGACGCTGACCAAGCGTCCGGGATTCACCGCGTACACCGCCGACGGCCGTACCGCGACCGCGTTCGGCGACCTCGCCGTCCACATCCGGCAGGTCTGACGGCGGACGGGTCCGGCTCGCCCCGCGCGCCGGACCCGCTGGCGAGTGTCCACGGCGGCGGCCGGGCGTTGACGCCGGGCGCATCGCCGTCGCCGGGTCCAGTCAGGGCGGCGCACTTGCCCTCGCCGCAGCCGGGCTGCGAACCACGCAGGCTACATCCGGGTATGTGCGTACGTGTGCAGCGCGTCGCGGACGAACCGCGCCCCCGCCTCGTCGTCGTACATGGCGGCGAAGCGGGGATCGTCGACGAACATGTCCCCGATGCTGTGCACCATCTCGATCGAGCGCGCCGACACCGTGGATGCAGACGAGACGGATTTCTCCTCCCGCTCGACCGAAACATCGGCCGGCCGACCGGCCAATGCCGTGCTGCACGGCGGCGGCGCCGTGGCGATGACCGTCGAACGCAGCGACCGGGTCCTGCGCATAGCGGTCGCCGACCGCAGCACCGCTGCGCCGCGGCCACGCAGGCCGGACGTCGACGGCGGTTTCGGGCTCGGGCTCGTGCACCGCCTGTCGCAGCGCTGGGGCGTGCAGCCGACGGCCGACGGTAAGGTCGTCTGGCTGGAGTACCCGTTGCCATGATCGCGTTCTGTCCTGTCTGCACACCGGCCTACGAAGCGGAGGCGTCACGGTCGAGGTGAGCGAGCTGATCGGCGACGTAGTTCATCCAGCTGCGGAGTCGGAGCCGTTCCAGGGCAGCAGCAGCAGTTGGCGAGCCGGATGGCCGGGCCACAGTGGGTGATCGGGCACCTGGCGCACCGACACCTCGTACGCCGCCCGCGGCAACGCCGTGGGCTACACCGGCCTCGACGCGACCGGCCTGCTCGGCCCGCCCGCCTACTCGCGGAGCTGGCGGCATCATCCAGCCCGCACACGTCAAGCCCGGCGCGTTCGTGTTCTCCCTGCTCGGCCACGAGTACGCCCACGCCGTACAGGCCCGGCTCGGCATCGCACCCCGGCCGTGGTGGGGTCCTTCGCCTTCCGGCTGTTCACGACGAATGGCCGCGGCGTTCGGCCGTTGACGAGACGGGCCAGCGTGTCGGCCGCGTGCGCTGCCTGCGGTGTGGCGAGCTGGCAGGAGAAGCGACTGGCAGGATTGCTACGTGCTGGTCCCGAATCACCTACTCAGTCGGCATGGCTACGCACCTGTCACGCGCACCCGAATCGCCAGTCACCTACGGCAGATCGGTGTGGTCGAAGGTGGAGTGCTGATGGTCCACGTCAGGCTGTCGGCTTTCGGGTGGGTGGTCGGCGGCATGGACTCCGTCGTGCACGCCCTCCGTGACGCCATCGGAGCGACCGGCACATTGATGGCACTGTCCGGCTGGGAAGACAGCCCTTACCATGTCGCCGGCTGGCCCGAATCCTGGCGCCAGGCATATCGGGACCAGCCACCGTTCGATCCCCGTATCTCGGCTTCGCGACGTGAGTTCGGACGGTTCCCGGAGCGGCTACGTACGTGGCCTGCCGCCGAACGAAGCTCGCATCCCGAGGTGAGCTTCGTCGCTTTAGGCCCCAGGAGCTCCGAGCTGCTGGCCGATCCCGACGACGGCGACCCGTGGGGCCCGTTCGGCCCGTTGGGCGGGCTGGTCAGGCTGGGTGGCCAAGTCCTGATGCTTGGTGCGCCTTTGAAGTCCCTGACGTTGTGTCACCACGCCGAGGCGACGGCGAACGTGCAGGGCAAGCGCTACCGCGACTATCAGATGCCGGTACGCGAAGGCGATGAGGTGGTGTGGGCCTCGTACCGAACCCTCGACACGTTCTACGGAGCCCTGCCGTACTGGGACCGTGATGATCTGGAGATGGGCGACTCCATCGTCGCCAAACTCGCCGATCAAGCTGTTGCTGCCGGGGCTACTGAAGTCTCGCGCATTGAAGACTGCACGGTAGTCCTCATCGACGCGGCAAAAGCAGCCAATGCGGTCCGGGCTTGGATCGAAGCCAACTTTCGGTAGGGGCGGTGTCTGCGGCGTAGTCTGCCGAGCCGAATGCGGCGAGCATTCTGCCAACAGCGCTACGCCAAGGCCGTAGCGGCATCCCCGGCACCGGCATCGAAGCCGTCACCCGCGCAATGCGAAGTCGGGGATAGGAAAAGGGCCCGGTTGTCCCTGGACCATTGCACGTGGGATGCCAGTTCACGGGCGTCCCAGACACGGACTTTTCTATCGACAGACACCGATGTTACAGGCCGTACAGTATCACGTGTTGGTCAGCCGTATGCCGTCTCCGTGCGCCGGCCGGACCACGGTGCTCTTCCCGGACCTGCCCCCGACCGCGGCTATCATCGGCGGCTGTGACGATCGAGACCGGCACGTTCCTCAGCCGCATCCCCTACGCCCGGATGGGCCACGGTGACCAGCCGATCCTCGTGCTCGCCGGCGGCCAGGCGTTCATGCAGCGGCCCACCCCGCAGCGCATCGCGCGCGACGCCGGCCGGGTCGCCTCGATCCTGCCGCCCGACCGCAGTTTCATCCTGCTCGGCTACGACCCCGCGCCCACCGAAAACCACAGCCTCGCGACGGTCGTCGCCGACATAACCACGATCATCTCCGAGCTCGGGGCGCCGGTGCAGCTTGTCGGCGTCTCGTACGGCGGCATCATCGCCCTGCAGGTGGCCGCCGAACACCCCGGCCTGGTTTCGGAGCTGGTGCTGCTGGCCAGCGCACACCGGTTCTCACCGGAAGGGTCACAGCTCATGCGCCGCCAGCTCGACCACGCGGTTCGCGGAGACTTCGCCTCACTAGGTGAGGAGTTCGTCGGCATGTTCCGACGCCCGTGGCTGAACTGGCTGCTACGCCTCCGGCTGCGCACCCGCCGCGGTCGCGCCGCAGAAGGCATGAACGATCCCCAGGTCATCGTGCGCGGCCTGCGCGTCGTCCTCGACTCACCTGTCGACGAGGCGTCGCTGTCCCGCATCTCGGCACCGACACTGATCATCAGCGGCACACGCGACCAGGTGTTCGGCCGGGTGCCGGAGCGCACCGCCACCCTCGTGCCGCACGCGTCGCTCGTCGCGTTCCCCGGCGAAACACACATGGTCCCGATCGAGCGCAGGCGGGCGGTCGCCAGGCACACCCGCGCGATGTTGACCCCCAAGAGCAGATAGACGAACGGCCGACCCGGTCCTGGCCGCGGCCTGAGGGGCAGCCGGTCGGGCCGGCGCAGGCGAGATCCGTTTCGTGCCCCGTCCACGCCGGCGCCGTGCGGTGTCAAGCACGCCTGGCGTGCCGCCTGCGGGCAGGTCGGGTCATTCGCCCGGCCGGGGTCCGGCGGCGCGGCGCAGCCGGTTGGCGATCGCTGTTCCGAGCCCCTGCTCGGCCGGCAACGACGCGATGATCAGGTCGCATCCTGCCTGGTCGAGCTCGCGCAGGAAGCCGTACAGGCCGCGCGCGTATGCGGCCGGTGAGCCGGGGACCGTGACCGTGGCGTGCGTCTTCACCGCGGCAGCCGCGGCCCCCGGCGGCAGGAACACCCCGACCCGGTGGCGGAGCTGCTGAGCGAGTTCCGCCTCGACGACAACCTTCTCCGGCTCGACGAGCACGACCCGCGCACGCGGTGCGTAGTGTGACGGGTGCTGCCCCGGCACCCGGACCGGGTGAGCCGAGGGCGCGGCGAGCGGCCGGCCCAGCACCGTCTCGATGTCCTCACGGGTAACCCCACCGGGCCGCAGGATGCTCGGGGTGTCGCCGGTCGCGTCGACGATGGTCGACTCGACGCCGACCTGACACGGACCGCCGTCCAGGACGAAGTCGACGGCGTCGCCGAGTTCGGCGCGTACATGGTCGGCCGTGGTGGGGCTGCGGGCTGGTCACCCCCAGCGGTCCCGCGGACAGCGGCGTACGCGCACGCAATTACGGTACGAAGTAGGTCCTGCGCTAGTCGGCTCGTCGCCGCCAACGTTAAGCACAGGCCGGAACCTTGCACCACAAGCAACGACTTGGCCTACTCGATCGACGCGCTCCACGCTTGCCGTGTCAATAGCCCCGCAGGTCGGCGTGTACCTCTATCCGGTTCTCGGAACGCCGGCCGACCAGATCATCTGGAAGTGCTCACGTATCGTGGCGTCGTGCCGATCATGAGTGAACACCTGCAGCTGGCCGGCACCGCCGGCAGCCGGATCTGCGGCCCACGCGCCTTGCACCGGCGCCAGGACACGATCCGTCTTGCCGCCGCGGGACGCCACGACCGTGGGATTGGAGCCGCGCTGCGTCGGGACGCACTCGGGCGGGTGTCCGACCGCTCGACCACGACCCTCACGCGAGCGCGCCGGTCGGGTCGTTTCGCCCGGCCGGCCTGGGCGGGATCCGACGGGCGCGGGGCGGCCTCTCCGCCGTCGTCGGCCAAGGGGCCGGCCGGTGAAGGTGACATCTGACGTGGGGCTCGACACGACACCCCTCACCGTGGCGTCCACCCGCCCCCAGCTGAGGGACTTCACCGCTCGCGTGCTCGGACACCGCTCCCGGTGGAACGTCTGGGTGGGCCTGCTCGTTCTCTACGCGGTCACGACAGCCGCCGTCGCGGCCCTCGTCCTCCTCGCCCTCATCCTCCTCACGCTGGGGGCACCGGCACCGAACGGGCCGTTGCGCGACCATGCCCTGCTCCTGTCGGTCGGTACGGCGGCCTGCCTCGTCGCCACCATGTTCATCTGGGTCGCGCACGTGAGGAAGGGCATCCGGGAGGAGCTGTTTCGGTTGCACCGGTTCGCGACCGCCAACGGGTTCGACTTCACGCCCGAGGTCAAGGAACCCGACCTGCCGGGTCTCCCCTTCCGGCGCGGCACACTGCGTCGTTCCTCGGCACGCCTGCGCCGTTTCGGCCCTCGTCCGCTGGAGGTGGCGAACTACACCGCCTGGATCCCGAAGGGGCGCGCCGGCGAGTCGCTCACCTTGTCCTACTTCGCCCTCACGCTCGACCGACCGATGCCGCAGGTGGTGCTCCACGCCCGCGCCAACGACGGACGGCTGCTCGGGTCAAGCGTGCCCGCCCGACCCGCCAATGACACAGGAATGCCGCTGGGTGGCCCGTTCGGGGAGGCGTTCGGGCTCTTCTGCCCGTCCGAGGCCGAAGGCTGGGCCCGTTCCCTGTTCACGCCGGAGATGGTCGCCCGGTTCGTCGGGCCTGCGAAGACCGTTTTCGACGTGGAGGTCGTCGCGGATCGCCTCTTCGTCTACTCGCACCTACGGTCGCTTTCCTGCTGTGACCCGCAGACGTGGCAGTGGATGAACGAGACCGCAGCTGCGCTCTACGCGCGGCTGGAGGCCCTGAACGACACCACGGCCGCACCCACCTTCGACTCCGCGGTTGCCGACAGCGTGGCAGCCGAGGCGCCGCTCGGTCTCGCGCCGCCGTACGCTCGGCTGCACCGCGCTCTCCCTGTCACGGCTCTCGTCCCGCTGGTCGTCATGGTCGGCGTCTGGGCCGTCGGCCTCGCCGCCTAGGTCGATGCGGACACCAGGGCGCAGCTCCCGGGCTCCGGCCGGCCAACCGCGGATCATCATGCCGAAGGTCCGGTAGCGCCGTCAGCGGGCGAACAGCGGCGGCTCGGCAAGACAGGCTTGTGGCTACACTTCCGCGACACGCAGAAGGGTGTTGTCGACCATGTTCTCTGAGTTCCACCCCGTGGCGCCCATAGCCGACGAGACCATCAGCCGGTATGCCGCGCAGGTCCCCGCCGACGCGGTGCAGTTGTGGCGCTCGCACGGTGCCGGGTTCGTCGGCGACGGGTACTTCCGCTTCGTCGACCCGGCCCGCGCAGCCACGATGCTCGCCGGGGTCTTCGGCCTGCCCGACAGCGCGACCGTCCTGTTCACCACCGGACTCGGTGACGTCATCTGCCACGTCAACGGCCTCTACCTAATGGTGAAGTCCCGCTTCGGGTCGATCGACGTCGTCCAGGGACAGTCCTTCGCGTCCCTCGTCGCGCTGCTGCAAGACACGGCGCAGCGCGAGGCCGCCTGGGAGTGGCAGCCCTACCCGGCGGCACGTGACCGCGACGGCGTGCCCGGATTCGAGCAGTGCTTCGGCTACGCGCCGCTGCTGGCGCTGGGGGGCTCGCCCGACGCGAGCCACCTGCAGCTGGGCGGGCTGTACGAGCACCTGGCGGTCATCGCACAGCTGGCCGGCCAACCGCAGGTGCGCAGGCCGCTGCAGTTCGCCACGGCGCAGGTGCCGCCGGCCGCCGGCCTCAACGAGCGGCTGGCCCAGATCGGCCGGGAACTGATGGCACAGCTGACGGAAAACGCGGCGCTCAACGTCATGCCTTTGCCTGACGGTCTCGGCGTCCGCGTCGTGCACGCCGTGCGCGGCGGCGCCACCATCTACGTCGCGCCGGACGAAAGCGTGCTCTTCGCCGCGTCAGCCGTGTCGCCGGACGTCGCGCTCGAAGCGTTCCGGGCGGGCAACCGCACACCCAAGGAGAAGTTCCGCCGCGGCCCCGCCGCCGGCTGACCGGCCGCACCAGCGACGCGTGCCACGCCACATCCCTTCAGATCGAGAAACCGGTGCCCCCATGTCCAGCCCTGTGCCACCACCGCCGCCCGCCGGAGCGTGCCCGGTCTGCGCGGAGATCTCCGCGGTCACCCCGTACGGCTGGCCCATGCCGCCACACCGGCGGCAGGCGGGCACCGGCGACTGCCCCGGCTCGGGTCAGGCGACGCTCGACTCGGGACGGACACCACCGCCGCCGGGATTCCAGCCTCACCGCGTCTCCGCCGACGCCCACGGGCGGCCCGTGCTGGTGCAAGCCTTCGATATCAGGGTCGGCGGCAATCCGAGAGCTGACGGCCGCTTCGACGCCGTGCCAGCCGGCTGGGCGGGCCCTGAGGGTCCGGGCATCGACGTGCGCAGCTGGCCGCGCTCTCCGCGCACGGGCCAGCCGATGATGCACTGCTTCACCCTGTGGCTGCCCGAGGCCTACCGGCGCCGGGGCAGCGATCTGGTGGCCGTGGCCGTCTTCCAGTGGGACGACGACGAGTACTTCGGGGCACCGATGCCGTACCTGACCAGCGGGCAAGCCGGGGACCTCGGCGACGACCACCCGTTCTGGGAGCAACTGGCGCAGTCGGTCAGGCATCCCCGCCTCCAGCTGGCCGACGACGGCGTCGATCATCTTTTCGCCATGGTGTGGCTCACCGAAGCCGAATTCCAGGGACCACGCGTGCCGCGTCCTGCCGCCGCGCCGGTTCTCGCCGACGGCGAGCGCGACGCCACGGACACCATGCAGCGGTACGGATTGTTCGGCTCGTTGTGGTTGTACCCGCGCCACTTCGACCCGAACGCCGGCGTGCGACCGCAGGACGCCGACTCCTACACCGATGTTCCTGACCAATACGACCGGTTTCACCAAGAACATCTCGGCGGAACCGTCATGTCCCCCAACGGCGTACGCGACGGCCTCTCGGCCTGGTATGTCGAAGTCAGCCGGCTCGGTGGCATGTCTCACGGCGGAGACGAGGACCTCGCCCTGGACCTGGACGCCGATGCATTCCTCGGCGACCTGACCAGCGACGTGCTCATCTCTCCTGCCGGCAGCGTGGCATAGTCCGCGCGATGCTCGGCCGCGGCCGGCCCATCCCAGACACTGACCAGAACGGCGAGGTCTAAGCTCCGCCACCCTCCTTCAGCCGTCGGACCGGATGCTGGAGTTGCTGGGACGGCGTGAGGTCAGCGGCCCTCGGGCCTGCCGCGGCTGCGGCCGGTGCTGCGACCACGCCTGCCATGGTCTGTTCAGCGGCCGAACCGTTGTTCGAGGTAGGCGTGGATGGGTGCGAGGCCCTCGGTGGTCAGCACGGTGGTGGGGCGGTTGCTGCGCTCGCCGTAGCGGTCCAGGGTGTAGCGCAGCGGGTCGTGGTGGCGTCGGATGACGTAACGCTCGTCGCTGCCGAAGCCTGCCGACTCGGTGGTGTTCACGTAGCGGTGCAGGGGGTATCCGTTGCGCTCGGCCCGCTCGACCAGGTCGGGAGTGACCAGGGACAGGTCAGGCCCTTCGGCGATGATCCGCAGTGGCGGGCCGGGGCGCTGCGTGCGGTAGGCCTGGCGGATCGCCGCGAAGTCCATGGCGTGCAGCACGGCGAGGGCGACCTCGTCGGCCCAGCCGACCCGGAACACGGCGTTCGGCCAGCCCGTCGGGCGCGGGGCAGAACGGTTGCCGACCTCGGTCATCAGGATGCGGGTGACGTCGGCCAGGCAGTCGGCGGCGTACGCCGGTGCGCCGAGTTTGGGCACCGAGTGGTCGTGCAGGTGCAGTTCGAACCGTCCGGCGCGCTGTGCAATCCGGAAGGACTGGCGGTCGCGGGTGGCGACGAACGGGTTGCCGTACAGCTGCACCGGTGGGTGCCAGCCGCACTCGTGCAGCCAGTCACGTGCGACGGGGTCGAGTTCGGCGGAGGTGACCGCCTGGACGCTGCCCGCCGAGTCGAGCCGGCTGACGATGTCCCACAGCAGATCGCAGGCGGCGGCCTCGCGGCCGAAGACGACCGGCTCCGGGCCGTGCGTGTCCGGGTGGTAGGAGGCGGGACGGTTGAGGTCGCGGACGGTGACGGTGAACAGGCCATCCCCGATCAGCAGGTTCCACGCGCCGTGACAGACCCCGTTCGTGCCGGATGCGGTACGACCGTCGCCTCGTAACGTGTCGTAGCGACCCGCGTAGGCCTGGAACGGGTCGTGGCCCGCGTCGCGCAGGCGCTGCTGTAGTTCCGGAAAGTTCACCCGACCATGGTGCACCCGAAAACTGGAGCAGGCGTGGCCGGGCAGCGGCAGGCTCCGGGATTCGACACGGACCCTGTGCCAGCCGGGCGGTCAACGTCGCTCGGTCGGCGGAGAAGCGGCTGTCACCCTGAGGTGATCCGAACGGAGGCCGTAGGGGCCGATCGCGGCAAGCCGAGGACGGGAACAAGGTCAGGCGATCGAATCGGGTGCCTGGCTTGACCTCGTCGGTTACGGTTCGGAGGCTCGTGTGGCGCAGTCGACGAATGCGCGCACCAGGCCGCTGTCGTTGCCGGGCAGCCACACCGGCGCCCACCGCACGGGCGGGGCGTCGGGCATCGGCAGGTACGCGATGTCGGGTCTGGGGTAGAACCGTGCCGCATGCTCGCCGACCGGGAAGACACCCCGGTGGGCGGCGACCAGGGCCAGGATTTCGGGGAACGTGTCGGCCTTGGGCCCCAGCAGTACCGGGCGGCCGCTGTGCGTGGTGGCTGGGATGCGGTAGCGCCTGCTCTCTTCGGGCATGGTGTCGGGCATCTGGATGACCGGGTGGTCGGCCATCACTTCCCGGCTGACCTCGGAGGCGCCGGCCAGCGGATGCCCGGCGGGGACGGCCAGCAGCTGCGGTTCGGACAGCAGCACGGGGCCCACGTCCACGCCGGAGACCGGCAGTGCGGTGATGAGGACGTCGAGGCTGCCGTTGAAGACCCGCTGGCAGGCGTCGTGGACCTGGGCCTCCTGGATGTGGATCTCGCAGTCCGGGTGGCGTGCGCCGAGCAGCGCGACCGTACGCAGCAGCAGTTGTCCGGCGGCGGCGCCGACGAACCCGACACGCAGGCTTCCGCTGACGCCGCGGCCGGCGGCGCTGGCCCGGCGTAATGCGGCCTGCAGGCCGGCGACGTGCGGGGTGAGGTGTTCAATCAGGGTGGCGCCGATCGGGGTGAGGGTGACGGTGCGGCTGGTGCGCACGAACAGGTCGGCGCCGATGCGGCGTTCGAGGCGTTTGACGATCCGGCTGACCTGGCCGGTGGACAGCCGCAGCTGTTCGGCGGTGCGGGTGAAGTGCAGCTGCTCGGCGAGGGTGAGCAGCACCTCGAGTTCGACCCGTTCCAGCATTCCTCGTTCCGATCGTTGTCTGTGGGGCAACGAACGTAGCCCGAACCTTTCTTGATCGTTTCCGGGCGCTCGGCGAGGGTGGTTGGTGTCACCCCTTCCCGAGTAAAGGACAATGACGTGACCAACCGCAGGATCGTTGCCGGGCTGTTCATCTCCGCCGACGGCGTGGTGGGCGCCCCGGAGCAGTGGACGTTCCAGCACATGAGCGACCAGGCGACCGCGGCCATCGGCGGCCTGATCGGCGACGCGGACACCATGCTGCTGGGCAGGCGCACCTACGAAGAGTTCGCCGGTTACTGGGCGACCCAGTCCGGGCCGATGGCCGAGGCCATGAACGGCATCCGCAAGCTCGTGGCGTCCACGACGCTGACCGCCGCCGGCTGGGCCAACAGCGAAGTCCTCGACGGCGACCTCGTGCAGCGACTTGGCGAGCTCAAGCAGATCCCGGGCCGCAACATCAACACCTCGGGCAGCATCTCGATCGTGCAGACGCTTCTGGAGGCCGGGCTGATCGACGACCTGCACCTGATGGTGTTCCCCGTCGTGCTCGGAGAGGGCACCCGGCTGTTCCCCGCCAACGGCAAACGGATCGACATGACCCTGCACGCTTCGGCCACCTTCGACACCGGCGTCGTGCACCTGCACTACCGACTCGGAGGCTCCCGATGACCGACCAGCTCACCCAGACCAGACCCGCAGCGCATGGCCCCGACGGCGACCGCAGCCGGCACCGCGCCCAACCGTTGCTGGCCGGCGGCATCACCGGCACGGCTCTGTTCTTCGTCGTGGCCGGGGCGCAGCACGAGCCGGATGCTTCGGCCTTGGACATCAAGCGTGCGCCGGGCCATGTCGATAAGGTCTTGCGGCTCGGGCCCGGCGATGTCTCGGTGGCGGCCCTGCGGGCCGCCTACGGCGACCCGGGCGAGGATTGCAGCGACATCAGCGGGCGCGATCGGTTGCAGAAGCAGCGGCGGCAGTTGCGCGGCCCCGTCGCGTTCGACCCAACCGGCGACCGTCGCCGGAAAGTCGAAGAACTGCGTTGCCGGGACGATGGTGTACGAGACTGGCCCGGCCTCAACCGCGGCCTCCTGGGCACGCTTGCCGGCGTGATGCGGATTGCCCGGCACGTCCTCTGCGCCCTGGTCGAGCCTCGGCCCACGTCTCCGGTGTCGTAACGGTCGCTGAGTCGCTGGCAGGAGTTGTGGGGATCGGCTGGGCGTCAGGTACCGCCGCCTCGGCAGCAGTTGCCGCCTTCAGTAGCCGCTCACCGGGCGGGCCGTTTGCGAACGGCCCGCCCGACGGCATCCTCCAGTGATGCAGTGCGGCATCGGGTCCTCATGCGCGCCGGGACCCGATGGCGAGGTCAGACTGTTATCGCACCCCGTACGCCTTGATGATCGTCTGCTGGACGCTGCTGCCGTGCCGGTCGGTCAGCTCGACGCGCAGCGAGACGTCCTTGCCGGACTGGGCGGACTGGTCGACGACGGCGGTGAACGCAGTCGCGTTGCCCGTCACCGACTGCTCGATCCAGGTGGCTCCGTTGTCGAACGACGCCCACAGCCTCGCGCCGACGATGTCGCCTTCGTCGTAGTCGCGCTGCCCCGTGGCTCCGAAGCCGATCCTGAAGTCGGCCGCAGCCGGCGTCAGGTTGCGCTCGTCGACGGCGATGTCGTAGGTCGGCACCAGCAGCGGCAGCGCGTACACGCCGCCGTCGTCCGGGCGCTCGGAGCGGAACCGGAACGAGGTTTCCGTGCGGTGGAACAGGTTCCAGTTCGGGTGGTAAGGCGGCCCCGGATTGAACCGCATGGTGGTGACCCGCAGCTCGTAGTCGGCGGCCTCGTCGGGCACCGACCACGCGCCGGCCGCGAACGGTGAGGAGCCGATCTGCTCGCCGTTGCGGAACACCTGCACGTTGCCCGCGTCGCCGAAGCCGCCGCCGCCGCTGTAGTGGTCGGGGTCGCTGTCGCCGAACGGCAGCATCGCGATGCCGATGAGGTTCTCCTGCCGCTCGCCGATGCGCTCCGGTGACAGGTCGGCGCGGCGGGTGCCGGTGGAGCGCACCGGTCCGCGGTACCAGTTCGCGGTGCGCACCGACCCGGCGGCGTAGGTGCGGGGTACATCGGTCATGTACTCGTCGAACACTCCCGCTCCGCCGATCAGCTGCCGCCACGGCTGGTCGGCGGTGAAGTAGGCGGTGCGGGTGAGAGGGGCCCGCTGCGGCACCGATGCCATCGCCGCGACCGCCGGGAACGACGGCCGGTAGGCCTGCAGGACCTCGAACACCGCCCGGTCGGTACGCATGGAGAACACCGTCTCCTGGACGCGGCCGAGGTCCCGGTCGCGGACGCGGCGCACCGGGTCAGGGTTTGTCTTGCGCTCGTCGGCGAACGCCAGGTTGTACACGTAGGGGCTGGCGGCCACGGCGTTCCACGTCAGTGTCACCGGCCCGGCGGTGAGCGCCTGGCGCAGCGCCGCGGACTCCGCGTTGCTGACGGTCAGACCCGGGATGGTGTTGCCGGCGGCGACCGTGTTCCAGCGCCCGGCGGCGTCCTGGCCGAACAGCACCGCCGTCGCCCCGGCCGCGGCCGCGTCCGACAGCACGGCGGTCGGGTTCGCCGCATTGTGGACCAGCACCACCTTGCCCGCCACCTCGGCGGCGGCGAGCTCGGCGGCGGTGCCCGCACCGGCGGACGTCAGCGGTGCCGAGCCGGTGCCGTCGAACTTGACCGGAGCGGCAGGCTGGGTGAAGGGCGCACCGAGGTACTCCGGCCGCAGGGTGAGGCCGGCGCCGGTGCGCAGGTCCAGTTCGGGGGCGTACATGCGGTAGAGCAGGTCGAGCTCGAACCCGCCGGAGTGCACCGGCGCGGTCCGCCCGATGTAGACCTCGTCGACGGACTTGCCGCCGCTGTACCCCGCGGCCAGGTAGGCGTTGTCCCACCAGCGGCCGTATTGCACGGTGATGTTCTGCGCCTCGACCGGGCGGGCGGCGTCGATCTGCTGGCGGACGGCCGTGCGGGCGTCGTAGGTGATGGTGCGGTCGATGTCGTCGTGGTTGACGACCAGGTCCGGGTCGCCCATGAAGGCGACCGACTGGACCAGACCGGCCTCGCCGGTGGTGCCGTCGTCGCGGCTGGCGATGACCGCCGCGATCGAGTAGCGGCCTTCGCGCAGGCGGAGCACCGGGTCGGTGGTGAAGGTGGTGAACCGCTGCGCCGTCAGCCGGTCGATGTCGATGACGTCGACGAACGAGGGTGTGGCCGGGGCCTGGCCGCGGCGGTCGAGCAGGTGGAGACCGACGGTGACGGTGCGGGGCGCGAGCCAGGCGCCGATGGCGGTGGTGACCGTGGTGCCGTCGCCCGCGCGGGCGACGAGCCGCCCGCCGATCATCCCGTAGGCGGCCGGGGTCTGCCTGACCGCCGGGTCGAGGATGACGGGGACGTCCGCGGTGCCGTTGGCCGGCACGGTGACCGTGTCGAGGCCCGCGGTGAGGGTCCGCTTGGCCAGCGGTGTGCCGTCCTCGCCGGTGGCGCCCTCGATGGACAGCGTGAAGGTGACCGGCCGGGACGCGTCGTTGGTCAGCGTCACCACCGTGGTGGCGGGCTGCTGGTGCTGGTGAGGCCAGGCGAAGGAGCCCGCGTCTACCGTGCCGGGGCCGTACACCTGCGCGGTGACGGCGCGGTGCGCGTCTACGACGCCGGCACCCTGCTCGTATACGCCGCCGGTGGCGCCGGTGGCGACCGACGACACGAGCACGGCCTTTCGCTGCTGCGCGCTCAGGCCGGGGTGGCGCTGGGTGAGCAGCGCGGCGACACCGGCGACGTGCGGCGCGGCCATGGAGGTGCCGGACATGGCGGTGTACGGGTCGGCCGTCCCACCGCCACTGCGGGCGGCGACGACATCGACGCCGGGCGCGGCGATCTCCGGCTTCACCCGGTGGCTGCCGGTGACCGGCCCGCGGCTGGAGAACGGTGCCGTGGCACCCGACGCGTCGACCGCGGCAACCGTCAGCGCCCCGTCGGCGCAGGCGGGCGAGCCGAGGGTGCCGGTGCCAGGGCCGGCGTTGCCGGCGGCGAGGACGAACAGGGTCTTCGACTGCGCGGTGAGCCGCTGGGCGGCCACGCCGATCGGGTCGGTGCAGTCGGTGCCGATGTTTCCGCCCAGGCTCATGTTGACGACGTCGGCGCCCTTGTCGACGGCCCATTGCATACCGGCGATGATCCACGACTCCTGGCCGTTGCCCGCCCGGTCGAGGACCTTGCCGATCACCAGCTTCGCACCCGGTGCGACGCCCTTCTCGGCGCCGCCGGAGGCCGCACCGGTGCCCGCGACGGTGGAGGCGACATGGGTGCCGTGCCCGTGCAGGTCCACCGGCCCGCCGGTGTCGGTGGTGAAGTTCTTCGCGTCGGTGACCTGCCCAGCCAGGTCCGGGTGGGTGGCGTCGTAGCCGCTGTCCAGCACCGCCACCGTGGTTCCGGTGCCGTCGAGCCCGGCGGCCCAGGCCTTGGGGGCGTTGATCTGCGCGGTGCTGTCGGCCATCGTGGCGGTGACCCGCCCGTCGAGCCACAGCTTGACGATGCGCGGACCGTCGGCGTCGATCAGGTCCCGCCACAGCCGGGCGGCGTCCGCTTTGCCCGCGGACAGGGCGACCGCGTCGGCCACCGGCAGCGTCGCGACGACGTCGGCGCCGTCGGGGGCCTGCGGCGCCCGCCCGGTCCGAGAGACGGTGCCACCGTAGGTCGCCAGCAGGGCAAGCCGGTCGGTGCTGCGGTCGTCGTAGCCCTGCCGCACCAGTCCGGTGACGTTGAACAGCTCCTCGTCCAGGCGACCGGAATCGATCAGCGGGAGGGCCGCCGCAGGCAGGACGTACACGTCGCCTTGGAAGACGCGCGTGACGTAACCGTGGGGGTCAGGTTCCGGGCCGGGCAGCACCGTCGCGGTCGGACGGCCAGCGGGGTCCGTCCCGACCAGTGCCCGATCGCCGCTGACCAGGGTCACCTGGATCTCCGTCGCGGCGGGAGTCGCGCGGGTCAGGCCGGTGTCCCCCGCCGCGGCGGGCAGGATCGGCAGGCTGGACGCGGTGAGGGTGACCGCGCCGAGCAGGCTCAGGGTGGCGGCGCGCCGCCAGAGCGAGGGGGTGGGCATGTGCGGGGTTTCCTTCCGATCGACGGCAGGGGCCGGTGTGGCAGGCCGCCGACGGCCTGCCACACCGGCCCGATGTTCACTGGGTGATCGATGCCTGGAGCTGGAACGGGTTCGCCGCCAGCGGGCTGGTGCGGCGCGACTCCACGACGAACTCCCACACGCCCGCCAGCGGGTTGGTGTAGGTGCGGGCGGCCGGGTCGCAGCCGTTGCCGTCGAGGTAGCCGGCGTAGCAGTAGACGGTGCCCGCGGCTGACCGCTCCCCGCTGACGCCGTTCGGGTTGAACGCCCACCAGCGGGTCTGGCTGTCCGCGGCCAGACCCGACAGGTTCACCGTCAGCGCCTTCGTGCCGGCCGGGACGGCCACCGCGTACACGATGGTGCCGTTGCGGTCGACCGTGCCCTGCACCGACCAGGTGGTACCGGCCGTCAGCGGCGAGGCGGCCCGGACGGCCAGCATCGCGTGCTGCTCGACCGCCCGGGTCGCCGGGTCGTCGATGACCAGCACCGCACTATGCACGCCCTGCGTGCCGGGGGTGGCGGTCACCTGGACGGTGGTCGGGACGTTCTTCTCCAGCGCCACCTGTGCCGGCACGGTGAACGTGCCGTCGGCGCCCTGCAGCGACAGCGCGTAGGTGACCGTCGTGTCGGCGCCGCCCGTCCTGGTCAGGATGAGGTCGTAGGTGCGGGACTCGCCCACGACCTGACCGCCGGCGCTCGGGGCGCAGCCGTTGAACAGACCGCTGCCCCGGTGCGGCGTGGCCAGCTGGTGCGACAGGATGGTGCAGACCGGCGCGTCGACGGTCACGGCGTCCGCGGCCACGCCGTGGGACAGGTGCGTCCAGGCCTGGCGGACGTCGAGCTGCCCGCGGCCCTGGGCGATGGCCTCCACCCCGTCGGTGAAGTCGGCCGTGGCGTAGATCGCGTTGCGCAGGTCGGCTGCGGTGACCGCGATGCCGCGCTGCTTGGCGGCCGACAGCAGCAGCGCCGCCGCGCCGGTCGCCTGCGGGGCGGCCATCGACGTGCCGTTGAGCATCGAGTAGCCCGGCGGCAGCGTGTAGCCGGTGTCGGCCGGGGAGCTGCTGGCGATCCAGTCGGGCGTGCTGGACACGGCCGCCCCGGGGGCGGTGATGTCGGGCTTGAAACCGCCGTCCTCACGCGGGCCGCGCGAGGAGAACGGGAAGATGCCCTTCGGGGTCGTGACCTGCGAGCCGTAGTTGGCCCACCAGGTCGCCTTCGACACCGACGCGCCAACGCTGACAACCCGGTCGGCGCCGGTGGGGTCGCCGATGGTGTTGGTGCCCGCGCCGGAGTTGCCCGCGGAGATGAAGATCTGCACGCCGGTCTCGTCGATGAGCCGGTTGTACAGCAGCTCGCGCGCGCTGTGCCCGTCGTTGAAGGTCGGCGACGAGCCGATCGACATGTTGATGACGTCCACGTCGTGCACGGTGGCCAGTTGCACCATGCCGTCGGTCAGCGCCGCGGTGGAGCAGCCGAGGAGGTGGCAGGCGCGCATGGACACCAGCTTCGCCCCGGGCGCCTGGCCGTTCATGGCTCCGCCGAACAGGCCGTGCCCGGCGGCGATGCCCGCCACGTGGGTGCCGTGGCCCTCGGCGATCCAGTTGATGTTCACGCCGAGGCAGCCGGCCTCCCGGCACGCCGGCGTGGTGGGGAACAGGCCCTTCTCCAGGTCGACGGTGAACGGGACCCGCTCGTTGACGGGGGTGGCCGGGTCGTCGACGCCGAGGTGGCCGATCTGCCGTGCCACGGCGAACGGCCGCATCAGCTCCTCGTCGGTGAAGTCGAAGTCCTGGTCGGTGTCGACCCAGACGGCGTCGTCGGACTCGCGGTACAGCACACCGAGGTGGCTGCCGCTGATGCTGGACACCGAGACCTTCTTGACGCTCATCCGCAGACCGCTCTCGGCAGGCCCGGTCCAGGTGCGGCGGATGACGGTGTCGGTGAACGTCGGCCCGGTCACCCGGGTCGTCGGCGACAGGTATCGCCAGGTGTCGTCGAGCAGGGTGTCGATGAGGTTCGACGGGCTGGTGCCGACGACCGAGTCGACGAGTTTGCGCTCCCCGGTCGTGGTGGTGGCCAGCGCCGGGTGGGTCGGGTCGACTCCGCTGTCCATGATGCCGATGGTCACGCCGCGGCCGTCGTAGGTCGGGTGCTGCGTCTTGAACTTCACCGACCCGGTCTCCGCCGTCGGCAGGTACGGGTTCTCGTCCGGGGTGGCCGCCGACGGTGCGGCGGGCAGGCTGCCGGTCGGGCCGCCCGCAGTCGCCGTGCTGTGGTCGCCGACCGGCTCGCGCCGGAGCAGCTCGTCGACGTCGGCCGCGATGACCTCGTCGATCCCGACGGCGCGTTCGATGTCCGCGAACGGCACGTTCACCTTGACGTAGCCGATCGCGGGCGTCGTCGCGGTGACGATGGCGCCGAGTTCGGCGAGCTCGGCCGCGACCTGCTGTGCCTGTCCGTCCCGGACCGCGAGCATCAGTGTGACGAAGTCGGGCATCGGCTGGGTGGCGCCGTCGGGCAGCGCACGCGTGGCGCGCTGGCGGGCGTACTGCGCGATCAGTGCCCGGTCGTGATCACCGAGCTTGTCGGTGGTGGGGCTGGTCTCCGCCGCGGCGGGTGGGACGGCGAAGACGCCGGCGGTGCCCGCCGCGACTGCGCCGATCAGCGCGATGGACACGGCGACGGATTTCCGGCCGGCTGGTAAGCGGGGCACGGGTGCTCCTTCTCCTGGGGGTGGTTGACTGGAGAAGATCTTGCAGCCGTGCGGCCGGCAGGAGAACCTGTTCACCCTGGCGGATACGTGTCATGGCGTAAATGCGATGCCGCCGCGCGCCCGCGGGGCGTGGTCGCTCAGGCTTCGATCCAGCCGCGGCGGCCGGCCACGTGGCCCAGCTGGAAGCGGGTGGCGACCCCCGCCTGGTCCATCAGATTGCTGACCCGGCGCTGCACGGTCCGCAGCGACAGTCCCAGCTGGCCGCCGATGGCCTGGTCGGTGAGGCCCGTCAGCAGCAGGGTGAGGATGCGGGCGTCGACCTCGTCGATCCGGTCCGCCGCCAGTTCGCTGACCCCTTCGGCGGTCGGGACGATCTCGTTCGCCTGCGCCCACACCAGTTCGAACAGTGTGATCAGCGCCTCGAGCAGACCGCTCGGATGCACCAGGAGGGCGGCGGGGGCGTCCGATGCGCGCGACGCCAGCGGGACCAACGCCAGCGCCCGGTCGGCGATCAGCATGCGCAGCGGCACCTCCGCGACGACGCGGGCGTGTTCGCCCGCGTTGACGGACTCGACGACCCGGTCCACGAAGCCCGGCCGCTCGAAAGCGGCCCGTTCCAGTACGACGCGGTAGGTGACGCCGCGGTATACGGCGGCCTCCTCGTCGATGTTGTCCTCCACGGCCACCATCGCGACGGCCGCCTTCACCAGGGCGAGAACCTCCCGTGTAGCACCGCGTTGCAGCTGGGCGAAGCGCTGGGCGACCGCCTGCGCGCCCCGTACGACGTCGATGACGTCGGTGTCGGCGCGTTCGGAAGTGTTGTTGCGGTACTGCTCGGTCAGCCGGCTCACTTCGAGCTGCGCCTTACGGATGTCGTCCTGGCGCTGCACGAGCAGCGAGCCGAGCGCCAGATCCGGGGGTGAGGCCGTGAAGTGTCCGGCAGAGGTGGCCGACTGTGCGACGAGGCCCTTGTGCTGAAGCGACCTCAGCACGTCACGAACGTGGGACAGGTCGGCCTGCAACGCCGCAGCCAGCCCTTCGACCGTCTCGGACGGCAGCCGGATGAGCCGGCGGTAGACACCCTCCTCGAACGGCTCCAGCCCGAGCACATCCAAGATCGGGGCCACCTCAGCGACTCCGGCGGCAGCGGCCGGCGGCCGAGGTGTGGGTGGATCCTCCCGGAGCGGCCGGGCGATGCCGCCGACCGCGTCGTGATCGTGTGGCATGGCCTCAGGTGCCTCCTCCTGGCGCTACTCGGCCGACAGCGCGATCCGGGCAGGGACGGCGGACGGCCGCAGGGATTGCAGCGGGGCACCGCCGGCGACGTCGCCAGAGGACCGTAGCAACATCATCACCGCGCTGACCAGGCGTCGCCGAAGCTTCTTTTCATCTTCTGCTCGTTACGTGTGAACAACTGACGTGCAGTCAGTCTTCGCGCCCCGCCCGGTTCAGTAGCGAACCGGGCGGGGCGAGCGCCTACCGTCAGGCGCCGAAGACGTTGAAGTCCCAGATGGAGTAGCCGTAGACGGTGCCCCGCTGGGTGCCGTACATGCGCACATAGCGGCCGGTGCCGGACAGGCCGGTCAGGTCGTCGACTCCCCCGTCGCCGGTGGTGGTCGAGTAGATCGGTGTCCAGTTGACGGCGTCGTCCGAGACCTGGATCTCGTAGGACTTGCCGTAGGCGGCCTCCCAGTTGATCCGGACCCGGTTGACCGTACGGGTCGAGCCGAGGTCGACGTAGATCCACTGCGGGTCGCTGCGGTCGCTGGACCAGCGGGTGGCCGAGTCGCCGTCGACAGCGTTGACCGCCTCGACGCCGACGCGGTAGGTGCTCGACACGATGACCGGCCGACCGAGGGCCAGGTCATTGCCGACGGCGGCGGCGTACAGGTCGGACACCTGGCCGGCGGTCAGCGCCTGACGGTAGACGGCGGTGTCGTCGAGCACCCCGGAGAACGGCCGCTTGCCGCCCAGGCCCCCTAGCGGCAGCGCGATGGTCTGCGGGATGGTCTGCTGGAACACACCGTCGGCGTAGAGGCTGGTGCCGGTGGTAGTGCCGACCATGGTCAGGTGGACCCACTGGTTGAGCGGCAGCGCGTAGGTGAACGGGTGGTTGCCGACCCCGTAGCGGGTGATGCCGACCTGGTGGTTGCTGCCGTTCTCCTCGACCTTGATCGCCTGCTCCATGTCGCGGATCAGGACGGTGTTGGTGCTGTCGGCGGTGCGTTTGATCCAGGTGCTGAACGTCCACGGTCCGGGGATGGCCCGGCCGCCGAGGCTGAGCGTCTGCGACGTGCCCGCGGTGAACTGCAGGCCGTTGCCGGTGCGGCCGGTCGCGGGGTAGGTCGGCCGGTAGAGCCAGCCGTTGCCGTGCAGTGTGCCGACGGTGTCGGCGATGCTGAGCTGCCAGTGTCCGGGGTAGTGGGTGGCGGCGGTGGGCGTGTAGGCGGCGTTGTAGGTGTAGCGGTGGATGGGCTGGGCGTTGGTGGTGGCCGCCGGGTGGGTGCGTGGTGTCGCGCCGGGCGCGTCGCCCAGTGCCGCGACGGCTGCGGTGAACTGCGCGAACGTCAGTGTCGCCGGGTCGGCGCTCCAGGTGCGTTCGGCCAGTTCGGAGCGCCGGCCGTCGAACATGTCGAGGTAGTAGCCGGTCTCGCTGAAGAACAGGTCGTCGCCCCAGGCGGCCAGGACCTGGCCGGCGTTGCGGGCGTGGGCCACGGGCGTCCAGGCATACATCTCACCGCGGGCGACGACCTTGGACTCGTAGTCGGCGGGTGAGATGTAGAACCGGTCGTAGGGCCCGGTCTTGTACGACGATTCGACGACGTCGTAGCCCAGCGAGCGCATCGTCGACGACACCGACGTCGATCCGAAGTTCATGATGAGCACGTCGGCGGCGGGCTGGATGTCGGCGTTGTTGACCCAGATCATGGCCTTCTTGCCCAGGCCGACGACGGTCTGGCGCAGCTGCTCGATGTAGACCTCCTGCAGGTCGGCCAGCGTGGTGAGGCCGCCGGTCATCTTGGCCTGCAGGTAGGGGCAGGTGGCCAGGGCTGCGGGGACCTCGTCGTTGCCGAGGTGGATGTAGGTGGCGGGGAACCAGGCGGCGAAGGTGGTGACGATCTGCTGCATCCACGTCACGACGGCGGGGTCGGTGAAGTCGAGGGTCTGCGGGTCGCCGCACTGGCTGTTCAGGGACCGGTCGACCCCGCCGAGACCTGCGACGGGGGCCATCTTGGTCGGGTTCTGGATCTCGGGCACGACGGTGACGTGGTGCTCGGCGGCGACCTGCAGGATCGTGTTGATGTCGGCCTGGCTGTAGCGCTGCGCCGGGTCGGTGGGTGCGGCGGCCGCATACGACGGGTGGTAGAGCCGGAACGCGTTGGCCTGGTTGAACATCAGCTGCAGCACGTTCAGTTTGTTCCAGGACATGCGCCGGATCTCATCGGTGATCTCGGCGACGCTCATGTAGCGGCGGCTGACGTCGAAGTGCTCGGCGCGGTAGGCCAGCGACGGCCAGTCGCGGGCGGTGCCGGCGGGCAGGCCGGTGTGGGCGGGGTCCAGGCGCAGCAGCTGGGCCAGGGTGCGCCCGCCGTAGTACACACCGGTGGAGGTCGGGGCGGACAGCGTCGCGGTGCTCCCGACGGTGAGCTGGTAGCCCTCGGTGCCCAGCGCCACGTCGGGGTCCAGGCGCAGCACGATGTCACCGGGGTTGGCGGTGGCGGAGGTGACCACGGTCGGGCTGAGGCCGGTGACGGCGGCGAAGTCGTCGCGCACCTCGGTGGCGACCTCGCTGAGGGTGCGGGTGGACAGCAGCGGGCCGGTGACGCCGGAGGTGGCGGCGCCGGCGTCGGCGGGGTCGACGACGATGCGGGTGGCCGTGGTGAGGGTGAGGGTGCCGGTGCCGCCGGTCCACTCGCGCAGGCTGGGGACCAGCACCGGTTCGGGGTTGGCGGCGTGGGCCGGGATCGCGGTGAGCAGGGTGGCGGTGAGGGCGAGTGTGCTGATCGCGGCGACGCGTGCGGCGTGCCGGGTGGTGTGGATCCTGCCAACGGCCATGTCGGAGGATCACTCCCTTCCTGGGGTGGGCGGCGGTCAGGCCGTCTGGGGGGTGGCGGGGTGAGCAGCGGGGGTGAGCCGTTCGAGGTCGGCGCCTGGGGGCAGCGCCTGGTGTACGGCGGCGGCGGCGAGGGTGACCGCGCCGTCGAGTGAGGTTCCTGCCCGGGTCAGCAGGCGGAGGTGGGGGGCTCGAGCGGCCAGCCGCTCGGCCAGGGCCGTGGTCAGCGGCGGTCCGGCGTGCAGCAGGTTGCCGACAGCGGCGGCGCGTGGTGGTGCGCCGGGTGGCAGCGCGGCCAGCAGGGTGTCGGCCAGGTGCCGTCCGGCGGTGCGCATGATGCGGTACGCGATCGGATCGGCGGCCGCCGCGGCGGCCACGTCGGGGGCGAATCCGGCCAGCAGCGCGCCCCGGTCGGGGCGGCTGGTGACGGCGTGGACGAGTTCGGCCGGGCTGCCGTAGCGGGTGTGCATCGCGTCGAGCAGGGCCGGTGATCCGCCGGGGCGGCCGTCGTGGGCGCGCAGCGCGGCGTCGATGCCGGTGCGGCCGATCCAGGCGCCGCCGCCGCTGTCGCCGAGCAGGGTGCCCCATCCGTCGGCCCGCCGCCAGGCCCCGTTGCCGTCGCTGCCCAGTGCGATCGCGCCGGTGCCTGCGGCGACGACCGCTCCCCCGCCGGTGCCGAGCGCGCCGATGTGGGAGGTGAGCACGTCGGAGCAGAGCAGCACCGTCGGGGCGGGACGCCCGGCGGTGATCGTGGCCGCGAGCCGGTGGCGCAGCCCGGTGCCGAGCAGTGCCGCGCCGGTGCAGCCGAGCACGACGGCTTGCGCAGCCGAGCCCGGGGGCAGCAGCGCGGCGGTGACGTAGGTGACGGCACGGCCGACCTGTTCGGGGTCGACGCCGTCGGGACCCATCCGGATCGGGGTGGGGTCGGTGCGGGTGGCGAGGGTTTCGGCCCCGTCGGCGGTGATGCGGGCCAGTGCGCCCCGCACGCCCGTGCCGCCGATGTCGAAGCCGAGGATGTAGCCGGTCACGGCCGTGCGGCGATGGCCTGGCGGACGTGGCCGCCGGCTTCGTCGAGGCGGATCCGGGCGGTGACCGGGTCGAGGTCGCCGAGCACGGCGACGATCGCGGTCTTCAGGTCGCCGCCGGAGTCGGCCAGCGCGCGGCGGCCGGTCTGCTCGTCGACTCCGGTGGCGGCGACCAGGATGGTCAGCACCCGGCCGCGCAGCTTGGCGTTGGTCGCCACGACATCGACCATGAGGTTGGAGTACGTGCGTCCGAGCCGGACCATGGCGGCGGTGGACAGCGTGTGCAGGACGAGCTTCTGCGCGGTGCCCGCCTTCATGCGGGTCGAGCCCATGACCGCCTCAGGTCCGGTGTCGGCGGCGATGTGGACGTCGGCGAGCGCCGCCAGGGGCGCGGCCGGGTTGCCGCTGATGAGCACGGTGCGGGCTCCGGCGGCGCGGGCGGCGGCCAGCGCCCCGGCGACGTAGGGGGTGCGGCCACTGGCGGTGAGCCCGACCGCGACGTCCACCAGGCCGATCTCCGCTGCGGCGGCACGCCCGGCGTCCTCGTGGTCCTCGACGCTCTCCACAGCGGAGGTCATCGCCTGGACCCCGCCGGCGAGGTGGGCGACGAACCGGTCGGCGGGCAGGCCGTAGGTGGGCGGGACCTCGGCGGCGTCGAGGACCCCGAAGCGGCCGGAGGACCCGGCGCCGAAGTAGTGGATCCGGCCGCCGCGACGCAGCGCCGCGACGACGAGGTCGACTGCTTCGGCCAGCTGCGGCAGGGCTGCGGCCACGGCGGCGGGCACCCGGGCGTCCTCGTCGTGCAGGGCCCGGACCAGTTCGAGGGTGCCCAGCTGGTCCAGGTCGGTGGTGCGGGGGTTGCGGCCTTCGGTGGGCGACGCGACGCGCACGGCGCCAGCGGTGGTGCTCATCAGATTCCTTCCGTGGATACTCCGGCCTTCAGGCCGGAGAGGAAACGGAACCCCTGCGCAGCAGGACAGGCAAAACCGATCCGCTGTCGAGGCAGACCGGCGTCCACCCATGTCGCGAGGCTCGCCGGTGTCCGTTGAGGATTCGTGCTGTGGGCGGGGAGGATGTCAACGTGGATCCCTTTCCATGGGCAGGGCACGGCCGCGCACCGCGTCGTGCGCGCGCTCCATGGCCTCCAGTGATTCCTCGTAGCGCTGCTTGGCGAGCAGGACGAACAGGCAGTCGACGACGGTGAGCTGCGCGGTGCGCGACACGGTTCCGCCGCTGCGGAAGGTCGTCTCCCGGGCGGCGGTGACCAGCACGACGTCGGCCTGCGCGGCGGCCGGGGACTCGGGGTTGCTGGTGATCACCGCGACGGTCGCGCCGCGCCGCTTGGCCTCGGCGAGCACGTCGAGGATGTCGCGGGTACGTCCGGAGTGGGTCAGCGCGACCGCGACGTCGCCAGGCCGCAGGCTCGACGCGCTCATCAGGGCGGCGTGTGGATCGGACCAGGCGGCGGCGTAGTGGCCGATCCGCAGCAGCTTCTGCGCCGCGTCGGCGGCGACGGTGGCGCTGGAGCCGACGCCGTACACGTCGGTGCGCCCGGCGGTGTCGATGGCGGCGACGAGCCGGTCGAGGGCGTCGATGTCGAGGCGGGCGACGGTGTCCTCGACGGCGCGGGCGTCGGCGAAGCCGACCTTGCGGATGATGTCGGCGGTGGTGTCGGCGGGGGTGATGTCACCGGCGAGGTTGACGTCGGGGCGGGCGTCGGCGCGCTGGCGCTCGGCTTCGGCGGCCAGGTGCAGCCGCAACTGGGCGTATCCACGCAGGCCGATGTTGCGGCAGAACCGGGTGACGGTGGTCTCCGAGGTCCCGGCGGCCTGCGCCAGCTCGGAGATGGTCAGCTCGGCGGCGGTGCCGGGGTCGTCGAGCACGACGCGGGCGATGGCCTGCTCGGCGCGGGGCAGCCCGGACAGCATCCCGCGCAGGCGGACCAGAACGTCTACGGTCATGACAGGCTCCTTCGGTCGGTGGCGGCGAGTGCGCGCCACCGTGGATCATCCATCCCCTCGGCGGGGAACAGGCACAGTGGACCGTCCACCTGCGCCAGTGCCTGCGCGAACGCGGCCGCGTCCAGGGGGTCGCCCCAGTCGGCGCCGCGGGAAAGGCCAGGGTCGGCGGTGGTCTGCACCATGGGCACGACCGGCCGGGTGGTATGGGCGGACAGGTCGGCGACGGTGCGGCCGATCCAGGACGGCGGCTGCCGCAGGATCGCGTGGTACGTCATGACCAGGAAGCCGTCGACGTGCTGTCCGAGCGCGGTGACGTCCTGCCCGACGATGCGGCGCTGCCACGCGTCGCCGGGCACCAGGAACATGCCGAGCGGCAGACCCGGCCGAGCGGCTTGGACCGCGGCGGCGACACCGGCCGCCACCCCGGTGACGACCTGCTCGCGCCAGGTGTGCCACGGCTCGTACAGCGGCCCGAGCAGCAGCCGCGCCGCATCGCACGGTTCGGCGGGCACGTCGTGGCCGGTGTCGCGCGCGAACGCGGCCAGGGTCGCCGGGTCGAAGGAGGTGCGACGCGGTGCCGCGCCGGGCCGCAGTTCCAGCTCCCAGTGCAGTGGCCAGCGCAGGAAGTCCAGCACCAGCCCGTCCACCGGGCCGGTCGCCAGCGCGGCGCACCGGTCGAGGAGCTCTCGTACGTAGTCGGGGTCGGTGGGGGTCAGCCCGGTGTACCACTCCATCGGCGCCCAGCCGCCGCGTTCGTCGACGGGGCGCAGGTCGTCGCGCCGGCGCGGGTCGGCGTGGTCGCTGAAGCAGGCGACGCTGCCGAGTATGTTCAGCCCGGCGCGGTGGCAGGCTTCGGCCAGGGCCGGCGTGACCGCGGCGGCCTTGGTGATCAGGGTGGTGATCCCCGCCGTGGCGGCCCGGTCGAGCAGCCGGGCCGTAGCGTCGGCGTCGGTCAGCGACCGATCGAAGGCGTACATCGCCCGCAGCCGGGCGCGGGCGCTCACCGCAGCTCTCCCGGGAAGTGGCAGGCGGAGGTGTGCGCGTCAGTGCTCAGCCGCGGGTCGACGTCGACGCACACCTGCCGGTCGGGGCGGTGCAGCGGGCCGATCGGGCAGCGGGTGCGGAACCGGCAGCCGGTCGGTGGGTTCTTCGGGCTGGGCAGGTCGCCGGTCAGCACGATCCGTTCGCGGCGCAGGCCGGGGATGGGTTCGGGCGAGGACGACAGCAGCGCGGCGGTGTACGGGTGCTGCGGGTCGGCGTACACGCGGTCGGCGGGTCCGGTCTCGACGATGCGGCCGAGGTACATGACGGCGACCCGGTCGGCCAGGTGCCGCACGACGGCCAGGTCGTGGGCGATGAACAGGTAGCCCAGCCCGAGTTCGTCGCGCAGGTCGGCGAGCAGGTTGATGACCTGTGCCTGCACTGACACGTCGAGTGCCGACACGGGTTCGTCGCACAGCAGCACGCGCGGGTTGGTGGCCAGTGCGCGGGCGATGCCGATGCGCTGGCGCTGGCCGCCGGAGAACGCGTGCGGGTAGCGGTCCAGGTGCGCGGCGGCCAGGCCGACGGTGGCCAGCAGCTGTGCCGCCCGTTCCCTGGCGTGCTCGGCGGGCACACCACCGGCGCGCAGCGCCTCGGCCATGGACTGCCCGACGGTGCGGCGGGGGTTCAGCGAGGCGTACGGGTCCTGGAACACGTACTGCACCGCGCCGCGCACACCGCCGCGGGCCGGGTCGACGGGCGTGCTGTCGATCCGAACCGTCCCGGAGGTGATGGGGTGGAGACCGACGATGGCCTTGGCCAGGGAGGACTTGCCGCAGCCAGACTCCCCCACCAGGCCGAGCGTCTCTCCCGCGGCGACGTGCAGGCTCACGCCGTCGACGGCGTACACCGGCGCCGCTGGACGCCACAGGCGACGCCGTCCGGCCAGGTCGACACGCAGGTCCTCGAGGGCGAGCACGGTATCGCCGACCGCGGGGCGGGGCGCGGGAAGGGCCGGGGCAGCGACGACGGCCACGTCGGCGGCGTGCCAGCAGGCGACCTCGCGGCCGTCGACGGCGCGCAGCGCCGGGCGCTGCTGTGCGCAGACGTCGGTGGCCTGGGCGCAGCGGGGCGCGAACACGCATCCGGTGGGCAGGCCGGCCGGGTCCGGGGGCGCGCCGGGAATCGCGGTCAACCGCGCGGTCGGCACGGCGTCCAGCCGGGGCATGGCCCGCAGCAGGTTCGCCGTGTACGGGTGCCGGGGCGCGGCCAGCACCTGCTCGACGGTGCCGTGCTCGGCGACGCGGCCCGCGTACATGACGACGACCTCGTCACACAGCTCGGCGACCACGCCCATGTCGTGGGTGATGACGACGATCGCGACGCCCAGTTCGTCGCGCAGCCGGGCCAGCAGCCGCAGGATCTGCGCCTGGATGGTGACGTCGAGAGCGGTGGTGGGCTCGTCGGCGATGAGCAGGTCCGGTTCGTTGGCCAGGGCGATGGCGATGACGACACGCTGGCGCATGCCGCCGGAGAACTGGTGCGGGTAGTCGTCGAGCCGGTTGGCGCCGTCGGGGATGCCGACCAGGGTGAGCAGCTCGGCGGCACGGGTGCGGGCGGCGGTGCGGGTGGCGCCGTGGGCGGTGAGCGCTTCGGCGATCTGGTCGCCGACGGTGCGCACGGGGTTGAGCGCCGACTGCGGGTCCTGGAACACCATCGCGATCCGGCCGCCGCGCAGCCGCCGCATGCGCCGCTCGGGCATGGCGAGCAGATCCTCGCCGTCGAAGTGGACCGAGCCGCCCGCGACGCGGCCGGGATTGCGCAGCAGGCGCATGACCGAGCGGGCGGTGACGGATTTGCCGGAGCCGGACTCCCCGACGATGCCGAGGATGGTGCCGCGGCGCACGGTCAGGTCGACGCCGTCGACGGCCGTGGTGTCGCCGAACCGGGTACGCAGGCCTTGGACCTGGAGGAGTGGGGTGGTCACCGGTGCACCGCCTCGTTGAGCGCGTCGGAGATGAGGGTCAGGCCCCAGGCCAGCAGCAGCAGGAGCAGCGCCGGGCCGAGGACGTACAGGTGCTGGGTGGTCATGTAGCGCATGCCGGTGTTGAGCAGCGCGCCCAGCGACGGCTCGGGTGGCTGGATGCCCAGGCCGACGATGCTCAGCGAGGATTCGAGGAAGATGCCGCCGACCATGCCCACGGCGACCTGCACGATGACCGGGTCCAGGGCGTGCGGCAGGATGTGCCGCACCATGATCGTGGTCCGGGGCACGCCCATGACCTGGGCGGCGTGCACGTACTCGCGCTGGGCCTGGGTGAGCAGCCCGGCGCGGGCCAGGCGGCCGAAGGCGGGCAGGCCGTAGACGACGATCGCGACGAACAGCGCCCACCAGCCCGCGCCGAGCACCAATGCGATGCTGATGCCGAGGATGAGGCTGGGGAAGCCGAGCACGACGTCCAGGCAGCGCTGCAGGAACGTGCCCAGGCCCCGGTGCAGGAACCCGGCCAGGCCGAGCAGGGTGCCGACGACGGCGCTGACGGGCACGGCCAGGCCGACCAGCGCCAGGTCGGTGCGCAGGCCGTACAGGGCGCGGGCGAGGATGTCGCGGCCGAGCTCGTCGGTGCCGAACAGGGCGGGCCATGCGCCGGGCTGCAGCGAGCCGCTGCCCTGGGCGTCGTAGCCCTGCGGGGCCAGCACCGGGGCGAACAGCGCGGCCAGGCAGAGAATGCCGACCAGGGCGGTGCCGGTCAGGCCCCGCGGGGTGCGCAGGGCCGCGAGGTAGCGGCTGCGCGGGCGGTCAGTGGTGAGGGCGGTCATGACGCTCCGAGCCGGACGCGGGGGTCGAGCCAGGCCAGGACCAGCTCGGTGAGGATCTGGATGACGGCGGCGACCGCGACGGCGAGCAGCACCAGGACCTGCACGACGAGGTAGTCGCGACTGGCCATGCTGGTCACGGCGAGGGTGCCCAGGCCGTTGCGGGCGAACACGGCTTCGACGACGATCGCGCCGGCCAGCAGCTCGCCCAGGCGCAGCCCGATCGCCACCGCGCCGGTGCCGAGGCTGGTGCGCAGCACATGCCGTCGGGTGACCTGGGCGGGGCTGAGGCCCTTGGCGGTGGCGAGGTCGACGAACTCCTCGCCGCGGTTGCGGCGCATCTCGGTCTGCACCAGGCGGCCGATCGCGGCGGCCTGCGGCAGCGCCAGCGCGACCGCGGGCATGATCAGGTACTGGATGCCGATGACGGGGTCGTCGAGCAGCGAGACCTCGCCGCCCGCGGGCAGCACGGGGAACGCGATGCCCAGGGCGAGCACCAGCAGCAGGCCGGTGAGGAACGGCGGGGCGGCCAGCAGGGCGCTGCTGACACCGTCGACGGCGGCGCGCACGGCGGGGCTGCGGCGGTTGCCGCCGAGCACGCCGAGCCCGATGCCGAGCAGGCTCATCAGCAGCGCGGCGACGACGGCCAGCTCGACGGTGCTGGCGGCGCGGTCGGCCAGCAGTTCGGCCACGGGCCGGCCGGTGGTGAACGAGGCGCCGAGGTCGCCGGTGAGGACCCCGCCCAGCCAGTTCAGGTACTGGCTGGGCAGGGACTGGTCCAGGCCGAGGGCGTCCCGTACCGCGGCGACGGCCTCCGGTGGCGCGTCCGGTCCGGCGATGGTGACTGCAGGGTCGCCGGGCGCGAGCCGCGGCAGCGCGAACGCGATCACGGAGCTGGCCAGCAGCACCCCGGCCAGGGACGGCAGCCGCCGCAGCAGGAACGTCAGCATGTCAGGCCGCCAGGTACGCGTCCGTGGCCACGACGCAGCCCAGCGGCACGGTGGTCACGCCGGACAGCTTCGCGCTGCGGACGTGGTACTGCGGGGCCACGGCGGTGACGTGGCTGAAGGCGCTGTCGAGCAGGTACGTCGACAGGTCGGTCAGGGCCTTGGGGCGGGCGTTCTCGTCGGCCTGCTGCAGGGCGGCCTTGAGGGTGTCGTACCGCGGCTCGGCGAACTTGGACGGGTTGCCGGTGCGCAGCGACGGCATCGCGTCGACGATGGTGGCGGCGGAGAAGCCGACCATGCCGTGCAGCAGCAGGAACGCCGGACCGAGGGTGCCGGCGACCTGGCGGGCGTCGAACTCGGCGGTGTCCAGCGCGACGGCCTCGGGCGCGAGGCCGATCTGCTCCAGGTTGAACCGGACGATCTCGAACAGGCTCTTCATGGTGGGCAGGTTCGCGAACGCGATCGGCACCTTCGCGCCCTTGGCCCCGGCCTGCTCGACCAGCGCCTTGGCCTTGTCCAGCTGAAGGCTGTAGTGGGCCGCGAGGTCCTTCGGGTAGCCGTTCTCGGTCGCGGTCCACCACAGGTCGGAGACGTTGGCGTCGCCGCCGAACACCTGCGCCTTGATCCGTTCGCGGTCCAGCGCGTAGCCGACGGCCTGGCGGACCTCCTTCTTGTCGAAGGGCGCGGCGGTGACGTTCAGGCCGAGCGGGTAGAACACCCCACCGGCGTTCTCCAGCGCGTAGGCGGAGTCGACCTTGAGGGCGGCAATGTCGGTGCTGGTGAGGCCGTTGGCGAGGTGGGCACGCCCGCCCCGCAGGGCCGACTGCAGGGCGGTGGCGTCGCTGATGACGGCGACCTCGACCTTGTCGAAGTAGGGCCGGTCGGCGATGCGGTACTTCGGGTTGCGCTCCAGGCTGATGCCGGCCTTGGGCCGCCACTGCTTCCACACGAACGGGCCGGTGCCGACGACCGTGCTGCCGTCGGCGATCTTGCCGAAGGTGTCCTTGTCGACGATCGCGGTGAGGTGGAACAGGTCGAACAGGCTGTCGCTGGGCTTGTCCATGGTGATGGTGACCTGGTGCGCGCCGGTGGCCTTGACGGTCAGCTTGAGCGCGACGGCGCGCAGCTGGGAGGCGTTCTTGGCGTCCTTGACCTGCTCCAGGGAGTAGACGACGTCCTCCGCGGTCATCGGTCGGCCGCTGTGGAAGACGACGTCGTCGCGCAGGTCGACGACGAGCTGGGTGCGTTCGGCGTTGTAGGTCCAGTTCTTGGCCAGGACGGGCTGGGGGCGGCGCTGGTCGTCGAGCTCGGCGAGGGGCTCGAACACCAGCCGGCGCCACATCCAGTTACCGGCCCGGTTGGCCATGACCGCGCCCGGCTGGGCGTCGGCGCTGGCGGCCAGGTGCAGGGTGCCACCGCGGACCGGGCCGCCGGTGCCGGTGGTGGCGGGCTCGTCGACGGCCGACCGGCAGCCGGTCAGGGCCAGGAAGGCAGTGGAGAGGCCGCCGGCCAGCAGGGCGCGGCGGGAGACGGAGACGGGCGAAGAAGGCATACGGGGCGGTTTCCCTTCAGGCGGGCGGCACTTGGCGGGTGCCGCGGAGGGACCGTAGCAACATGACCAGCTGTTTGACCAGAGGATGCCGTGATTAATTTTCTTAACATGAGTTTCTGCCGTGAATGATTAACCCCGGTGGCAGGCAGCCCCACGCCGTCGCCTACCGTCAACGCGTGCCCCGACCAGAGGAGATCGGCGAGGAACCCGACTACCGGTTCACGCTCGCCAACGAACGAACGCTGCTGGCATACCTGAGATCGGCGCTGGCACTGATGGCGGGCGGAGTCGCGCTGTGGCAGCTCACCGGCCATGTCGAAGCCGGCGTCGGCACGGCACTTCTGGCCTGCGGCGCCGCGCTCGCTGCGCTCAGCTACCCCCGCTGGCGCACCGTCCAACGGGCGCTTCGCCGCAACGAGCCCCTACCGCACACCGCCCTGCCACTGTTCGTCATCGCGACAATGATCTGCGCCGCAGTCGCGCTGCTGGCGACCCGGGCATGAACGGGCTCGCCGCCGAACGCACCGCGCTGTCGTGGCGACGCACCGGCCTGTCCTGCGTCGCTGCGGCCGGGGTGCTGCTCCGGCTCGACACCGCGTTGAGCGCCGCCGCCCGCGCCGGCCTGGGCGCAGCCGCCCTGATGGTGCTCGCCGCGGCAGAGATCCGGCAGGCACAGCTGCGCAGAGTGCAGCTCACCGAGGCCCATCCCGGTCTCGTGTTCGTGGCGGCAGCGGCCGTCACGGTCGCGGGCATCTGCCTGTTGCTCGACGCGCGCTGACGGCCGACTCCTCGATCCCGGACCAGGTCGACGCGCTTTCGGACAGGCTCTGACGAGGCGACGGCTGGGGCGCACTCGTTCGTGGTCGTGGGCTCGACGCTGATGTTCCTGTACCGGTGCCCGGACGGCGTGATACTGCCCTTCGCGGCGTATCCCGACGGCACGGTGAAGGTCTACACCGATCCCGACCACGCTGGTGAAAGCTTCTACCGCCAATGACTGGTGAAGTGTCCAGCCGCGGCTCCACCGCCATCGTCAGCACGGCTGGACGACGACATCGCGTCGCAGCCGCCCAAAGGCGTCCGGGTCGATGCTGCCGTCCTCAGGCGACAGCACGGCGGCGGCCGACAGTGCGACCGCGTCGCGCAGCCGCAGCGGACATTCCCAGCTCGTGGCCTGGCGTAGACGCAGACCCGGGTGAAGGCCGCCTCTCCGGGCGCCACCGCAGGCGGGTGGGCGTCGGCCAGGCTCCGGCTGTCGCCGGCGTTACCGAACCCGGACTACATGCCGCCGTCGGGCCGCCCGTGGCGCGTGGCGTTGGCCTCACGGGCGACGGCCATGGTCGCGGCGGTGCGGTAGGCGCGTTTGCCGACGGTCGGCAAGCAACAGGCTGATCCTTTGCGGCCGGCTCACCTGCCCGAGCGCGGGTCGCGCGGGCAGGCTGGAGGCAGTTCAAGTGCTGCTCGTCGCCGACTCGATCTCGGCCGGCGACGTCCCCGAGGAGGTATCGCCGTGATGCAGTGGCGTGTCAGCGACGTCATGAACACCGATGTCGCGATCGCGTACGAGGACACACCGGTCACCAAGATCATTGAAATCCTGGCGGGGCGCGATGTCTGCGGAGTTCTGATCCTCGACCAGCGCGACCGCGTCGTGGGCATCGTATCGCCCGACGACCTGCTGCCCACCATCGCGGCGGTCCACGGCAACGCTCGCGCGCCCCACCGGCACACGCCGGTGAAGGCCGCGGCCACCCAGGCATGGCAACTGCTCAAGTCGCCGGTGCCGACCGTCCGCGCCGTCGCCCCGCTGGCCGTGGCCGCCGAGCAGATGCGCGCGACGCGCGCCTCGCAGCTTGTCGCCACCGGCGAGTTCGGCGAACCGCTGGGCGTGGTCACCTCACGGGATGTGGATCGGATCCGGGGGCGGCGCGAGGACTTCGACGACCAAGCCGCTGTCGGCGGTGGCGCAGGCCGGGTGGCTGGCACGGCCATGGCCGGCGCTCGATCGGCCGACTGAGGCGATGTCATGTCAGTGCCACTTCGATGAGTGGCGACGACATGATCGCCGAGGAGCGCCGGCTCCTTCAGTAGACGATCGAGGCGTGCCGCCGCCGCCACGCCGACAGGGAACCTCGCCGGCGGCGAGGTTCCCGGCCAACCACATGGGTTCGGAGGCAGCGAAGATGGCAACTCTCGCCGTAGGTGGTCCCGACACGTTCGCTGACCGGTCGCGTCTCGTCGTCACCGGCCCTCTCCGCAGATCACCGGCAACCGAGGCCACACCGTCGGTCCGCGCCGATCAGGACACTGCCGACTTCGCGGACATCGTCGACGAGTGGGGGCGTCAGTCCTTCCCGGCCAGCGACCCGCCCGCGAACTGGTAGTGCCGTCATTGACGCCCGCGCCGCCTCAGTCGCCGAGGATCCGTCGGGTCTGCTCGTCGGCGGCGAGGTCGTCGACGATGAGCAGGTCTTTGCGGGCGACCCGGAGCGGTACGCGGCGCGGCCGACCATGTGCGCGCCGACGGGAACGGTCGCCAACTGGAAGAGGCCGATCAGTGCCAGGGTCGGGAGGTCCTCCATGCTGCGCAGCCGCAGGCCGACCGCCACAGCACCAGGATGAGGCCGAAAACCTGGGGCTTGGCGGTCGTGTGCACGCGGGACAGCGTGTCCGGGAAGCGCAGCAGGCCCAGGCCCGCGGCCACGCACAGCAGTGCCAGTGTCCCCCCGGCTCGTCGCCCGCCTGGCGCTGACTGGCTCCACTCGAACAGCCGGCGACACGGCCGACACTGTACTGGCGATCATGCTGCGGCCGACGGGACGAGACTGCCGCCTTGATCGCGGTGTGCAGGAGTGACGTCCTCATTGGTCTGTTCACGGTCCAGCGGCTTCTCGCCGGGACGGCCACGACGCGATCAGTTCGACCTCGGACGGCATGATCTACGGTTCGGGCTGGCGACCGACAGCGCCGGCACGGCTTCGCCCTTCGCCGCGATCAGAGCTCCGAACCGATCCAGCGGCGTGACGTTCACGCATCCCACCGTATTCGTCGCATCACCGCACGGTGGGCACAAGGCGCAGAAAGCAGCGTTGCAGATTCGCCCAGCGAGACCTGTATGACCTGCCGATCATCGGCAACTTCGAGTCGGACGTGAATACCCTGATGAGCCTTTATGATCACGGATGACGAAGTAGGACGGCGGAGGTCTCAGGCCGTCGACGCTGTGTCTGGAGGCGTGGCCGTGGCTGACGACACTAGGCGTGCCGGGTCGACGGATTCGGAGGACTCCTGGCTGGTCAATGTCGCCGAAGGCGCGAGCCGGGATGCCGGCGGGGTCCCCGTGGAGCTGCTCGGCGACTATCTGCGCCTACTGGCCGACGCGGCGGTCACGGGGCGCCAACCCAAGCGTGCCGAGTTGGACTCCGTGGGTCTGCTCGGAAGCCGCGCCGCCGAGCAGGGCGTCTCCGCCGGCCGCGCCGTTCAGCTCTACCTGTCGGCGGCCCGCCGCCTGTGGCAGGAATTGCCTGCGGTGGCGCGCTCTCGCGACTCGGAGGTAGTGCGCGCGGCCGCAGCGGCGGTGCTGCACGTCGTCGACCTCGCCGTGGCGACGCTCGCCGAGGGGTACGCAGTCGCCCGCCGCGATTTGGTCCGCAGAGAGGAGAACCTGCGTCGGGAGCTGATCGACGACCTGCTGCGCGGGGAATCGGATCTGGGCGGCCTGGTCGAGCGGGCCGAGCCGTTCGGGCTCGACCTCGCCCGCATCCATCAGGTCGCGCTGGCCGCGCCGAGCCGGCGGCTGCCCGAATCCGACGCGGCCATCAGCGCGCTCGAAGCGGTGATCTTCGACCGGCTCGGCGACCGCGACGTTCTGGTCGCGACCAAGGACGGCCTGCTGGTCGTGCTGGCACCCGCCGACGCCACCACCGCCGGACGGACGTCACCGGCCACCGACACGGCCAACGACCTCGGGCGCCTCATGCACAGCGAGCTCAACCGGCTGCCGCGCGGACGTCCCTGGCGGGTCGCAGTCGGGCGGGCCCACACCGGCCTGTACGGCATCGCCCGTTCCTACGAAGAAGCCCGCGAAGCGCTCACCATGGCCGAGCGGCTGCATCTCGACACCCCCGTGGTGCGCGCCCACGACCTGCTCATCTTCCGGGTCCTGCTACGTGACCAACCCGCAATCGTCGACCTGGTGCACGACGTGCTCAGCCCGCTGACCCAGGCGCGAGGCGGGGCCGCGCCGTTGCTCGCCACACTCGATGCCTACTTCGCGACCGGTGGTGTGGCCACGGAGTCTGCCAAACGACTGCACCTGTCGGTGCGCACAGTCACCTATCGCCTGGACCGGATCAGGTCACTGACCGGGTACAACCCGGCCGACCCGGCCCATCGGTTCACCTTGCAGGCGGCGGTGCTGGGCGCCAACGCCCTTAACTGGCCGGCTCAGCAACTACCGGTCTCAGGGTGAACAACGCCCTGCGACGTACGCGGGGACGACGTTCCTGGCACCACTGAGGTGGTCCAGGCGGGTCGATGCGACACATCGAGCCCGCTTGACCCGACGCCGGCAACGACTGGAGCGCCGGTCCGGCTCTCGCCGGGCAGGCGGTCATTGCCGATGACCGGCAACATGCGCCGTCGAAGGTCGCCGTCGCCCGGCCTGTTCGATACCACCGCCGCGCAGCAGGCTTGAGCGAAATGGCGTGACCCGTGACAACAGCCAGGGCCCGATCACCCAGCACGTGGGAAGGGACGGAGGACGTGATGGACACGAAGGTCAGGTACCGAAGAATCTACGACGATGCATCGTCCGAGGACGGCCTGCGAGTGCTGGTCGACCGGATCTGGCCGCGAGGTGTACGCAAGCAGGACGCGCACCTCGATGAGTGGATGCGCGATGTGGCACCTTCCACCGAGCTTCGGCAGTGGTACGACCACGACCCGGAGCGGTATGCCGAGTTCCGCCGCCGGTACCTCGCCGAGTTGCGCGACCCGGCCCGGCGTCAGGCCGTTCGTCAGCTGCGCGACGCGGCGGCCCAGAACAAGATGACCTTGCTTACGGCGGCACGTGACCTCGAACGCAGCCAAGCCGCCGTTCTCGCACGGTGGCTGAACCACACCGAGCGCACGTGAGTCAACAGCGCTGACTGGCACCGGTGTCAGGCCCAGGCTCGCAACTGATCGACCTCGTTTGCGGTTCGCAGAATACGCCACCGCATGGGCGTGGATCCGGCCAGCGAGGACGCCATGCGCAGGCCGCCCCGTCCTGCCGGGCAACGGATTCTCACCCGTCAGCGGCTCCTACGCATCCGCCGCCGATAGCGAACGACTCGTGCCATGCGCCGGTGAAGGAGATTTGGTTGCCGGTCGTCGCCGCTGCGACGTGGACGTCGCCGTTGCAGCACGGGCTGGTCAGGGCGGATCGCAGCCGTCACGCGACTCGGTCGGTGTGCTGCTGGAGATCGCGAAGAGCCGCACCGCCAACGCCCGCACCAGCTGCGCCGCCCCCGCATGATCACCGCAGGGGTGCATCGCATCGGCACGGGCCGCGATCGCCATCATCCGGCGCCCATCGGCGCCCCACCACCGGTGGCCTCCAGCCATGCGTTCACTCAGCGCCGCGAACTGCTCCGACACGACTGTTTCGGTGGTGGCTGCGCTCCGCAGCGCGGGCAGCAGGTCCGTGGCGATCACCAGGTAAGCGTGCCAGGCCGCGAGCCTATACGGCTGCACCGATTTCACGCTGCCTTCAGCGCCGGTTCGGCGCTGGGGATGACGCCGTCGCGGTGCAGCAGCGCACGGGCGGACGCGATCGCATCCGGCGTGTGCAGGCACAGGCGGTCCTGTGCCCGCAGCCGTTTCAGCACACCGATCGCTTCGAGTGCCCTTTCGTGCTCGGGCCGCACGCCCGACAGGTAGACGGCGACGCCACGGTGTTCGAGCCGCTCGATCGCATCACGTAGCACGCTCGCGCCGGTGCCGTCGAGCGCCGACACCCGCGACATCCGCAGGATCACCACCCGCACATCGGCGACCTCTGTCAACTCCAGCAGGAACCGGTGGGCGGCGGCGAAGAACAGCGGCCCGTCGAACCGGTAGGCGACGATGTGCTCGGCCAGCAGCGACGCCTCCTCGGCGTGGTGGTCGGCCACGTCCAGTGGCACCTGCTCCAGCGTCGCCGCCCGGGCGATCTTGCGCACCGCCAGGAACGCAGCTAGGACCAGGCCGATGCCGACCGCTGCGATCAGATCCAGGGCCAGGGTCGCGGCCGCCGTCAGCACCATCAGCACTGCATCCGAGCGGGTCGAGCGGGCCAAAGCGAGCAGCGAGCTCACCTCGACCATGCGGATCGCCGTCGCCAGCAGCACCCCGGCGAGCGCTGCGAGCGGGATGTGCGCGACCAGCGGTGCCGCGGCGAGCATGATGACGGCCAGGATCAGTGCGTGGGACAGCGCGGCCAGCCGCGAGCCGGCCCCGGTGCGGACGTTGACGGCGGTACGCGCGATCGCGGCCGTGGCGGGCACTCCGCCGAACAGAGGTGTGACGAGGTTGGCCACGCCCTGGCCGAACAGCTCTCGGTCGGGGTCGTGGCGCTGCCCGACGGTCATGCCGTCGGCGACCGTGGCCGACAGCAGGCTCTCCAGGGCCGCGAGGGCCGCGACGGCGACTGCGGAGGTGAGCAGCATCGGCACGGCGGCCGGGTCGAGGAAGCCGAGCGACGGAACCGGCAGCGTCGCGGGCAGCGTCCCGATGCGGGCCACGTCGAGGTGCGCGATAAACGCAACTACGGTCACTGCCGCGACGGCCAGCAGCGAGAACGGCACACCCGGTTTCCAGCGGCCGCCGATCAGCATGACCGCCGCCACCCCAAGGGCCAGGGACAGCGCGATCCCATGGGGCTGCGCGGCGAAGTCGATGACCGCCTGCCACGCGACGCCGGTGACCTGCTCCCCTGCCGGGGTCGGTACGCCGAGCGCGGCGGGCACCTGCTGCAGGAAGATCACCGCGGCGATGCCGACTGTGAAGCCCTCGACGACCGGCGCGGGCACGTACCGCACATATCGGCCGGCGCGGGCCACGGCCAGTGCGACCAGCAGCACGCCGGCGATCAGGCCGACGGTGAGCACACCGCCGGGTCCGAACCGGTGCATGATCGGCACCAGCACGACGGTCATCGCGCCGGTCGGTCCGGATACCTGCAGGTTGGAGCCGCCCAGCAGCGCGGCGAGCGCTCCGGCGACGACGGCGGTCGCCAGGCCGGCTGCGGCGCCGAGCCCAGAGGACACGCCGAACCCCAAAGCCAGAGGCAGCGCGACCACCGCGACGGTCAGCCCGGCGAGTAGGTCACGTCGGGGTTGGCGGCGCATCGTCGCCCAGTCCGCTCGCACAGGCAGCAGCGCGGACACCCGGCCCCAGCCGCCACGGCACACCGCCGCCACACCGCTCATCGGGGCACCGTCGCGGGCTCGGAGTCGCGCAGTTCCTTGAGCAACTCGGCCTGGTCGGCCATCATCGCGGTGAGGAACCGGCGGGCGGCGTCCATTACCTCGGCCACGTCCGGCCCGGACAGGGCGTACATCACGGACGAGCCTTCGCGGTAGGACACGACGATCCCCGCGCGGCGCAGCACCGCGAGTTGCTGCGAGAGGCTGGAGGCTTCGATCCCCACGTCGGCGAGCAGGTCACGCACAGGTTTGGGCCCGTCGCCGAGCAACTCCAGCACGCGGATGCGCACCGGATGGCCCATCGTGCGGAAGAATTCGGACTTGCGCTCGTTGAGTGGCACACCCACGGCCCGGCACCTCCACCCGCTTAATGGCTGTTGCAATTGAACACCTCTTCAATTGCTAAGGCGACGCATAGGTTGGTGCGTGTGATGCAGGTCACCATCTACTGGCACCGCCAATAGCCGGCCGGGCGGCGGGGAGGCTGTCGCGCTGGGCGAGACGTTCACCTCGAGCTCCAGGTAGTCGATGTTGGGCAGGCCGTTGGCAGTGGTCGGGTTCAACCGGATGGTGTTGCTGCCGCTGTCCACCGACACGGTCAGCGTCATGGTGATCCAGGTGGCCCACGCGCCGGTGCCGTTGAAAGCGGCTGCCGGGTGGGCCACGACCCCGTTGACGAGAACGTCCGCGGCGCGGTTGGCGGTGGTGCCGTTGGCGCACCGGACCATCAGCGTCGCCGTGCCGGCCGCCGACGCGGTGGCCGTGAACTGCGCGCCCGCGCCGACCGCGTTGTCGCCGTTGCAGAACCCACTGCCGGAGTACCCGGCGTGGTTGGATGCGATGACACCGTCGCAGGTGGCCGGGGCGGACTCCGCCTCATAGCGGGTCCCGACCGCGGAGGCCCCAGTCGTCATGACCGCGGTGAGGCCGGTCATGACGACCGCCGCACCGGCCGACACCAGCGCGACGCGTTGTCTGAAGGAAGGCATGGTGAACTCCTGCCGGTAGGTCGGATGACTCCGAACTTCCTCAGCTGTGCAGGATCTGACGAGTGACGCCATGAGACCCGCCCGTGCTGGTCGGGCGACCAAGGCCGGCGTAGATGGACGGGTCACATCGGCGATGCCGAGACCGGCGGTGTCGTCAGGGCAGTTCCCGGATGTGGGGATTGAGGCGGCCGGTCCGGTCGAGGACTGCGGATGCTTCCGTAGGGAGGAAGCCTGGATGCCGAAGGGTTCGGCGGTTGCCTGCCGGTACCAGCCCCCGGTCGGGGCGCGTCGGCTGGTTGCCACCGCCGCGCCCCGAGCGAGGCCGATCTCAACGGACGTAGATGTTGGGCTGGGGCGGGGTGGACATGCCGTTGCCGAGGAAGAAGCTCGGGTGCGGCGGCTGGTTGTAGGCGGTGTTCTGCCACGCGATGGCGACCCGGTACTGCGGGTCGTGCATCAGGGTGTGGATCCTCGTCGTGGTCTGCGTGGGAGTGGCGTAGATCCGCAGGGCGGCGTTGTCGTCGCGCGGGAGGATGATCTCCTCGCGCCAGTCGCCGAACAGGTCACCGGACAGTGACGGGGTGGACTTGGTGCCGTTGACCGAATGCGCTCCCGAGCCGGTGAGCAGGCGGGTGTCGCCGCCGGTGCCGTACTTGTCGACGTGGTTGCCGTCCAGCAGTTCCCGCACCGGGTCGGCGTCCCACCAGGCGAGGAAGTTGTAGCTGCTCGGGTTGCGGCCGACATTGCCGCCGGAGGAGTTGAACAGGTTGCCCAGGCCGGTGCCCGTCCCCCAGAACTCCGCGCCCGCGTTGCCGGCGTAGATGTCACCGGCCACGCCACGGGCTGGGCCCTCGCAGCCGCAGCTGTTGTTCTTCTGCATGATGACCGAGCCGTTGTTGGCGTCGCGCAGCGTCGCGGCGGCGCCGGAACTCTGCTCGTGGATCTGCCAGATCTCCTGGCCGGGGCGGCTGGGCACGAAGTCGCTGACGTGCAGGGCGTCGCCGTGGGCGTAGAAGTTGGTGGTGTACCGCCCGGTGCCGTTGGCGTTGATCGTCATGCCGCCGTAGATGATCTCGTCGGTGCCGTTGCCGTCGACGTCGGCGATCGACAGCGAGTGCGTGCCGCGGCCGGTCCACTGGCTGCCGGCGTTGCTGGAGTCGAACTTCCAGCGCATGGTGAGCTGGCCGTTGCGGAAGTCCCACGCGGCGATGGCGCTCTTGGCGTAGTAGCCGCGGCCCATGATGAGGCTGGGTCGCTGCCCGTCGAGGTACGCGGTGCCGGCCAGGAACCGGTCGCCGCGGTTGCCGTAGTTGTCGCCCCAGTCGCTGATGTTGCCGCGCGCCGGCTGGAAGTTGACGGTGGACATCACCGCGCCGGTGAGGCCGTTGAACATGGTCAGGTACTCAGGGCCGGTGATGATGTAGCCGTCGGCGTTGCGGTGGTCGGCGCTGGCGTTGCCGATCACCTGCCCGGTGCCGGAAACGCTGCCGTCAGCGGTCTTGACCGCCAGCTCGGCCCGGCCGTCGCCGTCGTAGTCGTACACCTGGAACTGGGTGTAGTGCGCGCCCGCCCGGATGTTGCGGCCGAGGTTGATGCGCCACAGCCGCTGCCCGTCGAGCCGATAGGCGTCGAGGTAGACGTTGCTGGTGACACCTGCCTGCGAGTTGTCCTTCTGGTCGCTGGGATCCCACTTGAGGAAGATCTCGTACTGGCCGTCACCGTCGGCGTCGCCGACGCTGGCGTCACCGGCGGTGTAATTCGTGCCTGGCCGGGAGATCGGCACGTCCAGGTAGTTGCCCCCGGCGAAGCGCAGCGACGGCTCGGAGGCGCCCTGCTCCACCCCGTTCACGACCGCGCGGACGGTGTAGGACGCGTCGGCCGCCGCACCGCCGTCCAGGTAGTTGGTGGAGTTGGTGATCGGCGCGGCGTTCAGCTTCGTGCCCCCGCGATACACGTTGAACCCCGTTGCGGCGGACTCGTACCCGAACAGCCGCCACGACACCAGGTTGCCCGACCCCGAACGCACACTGACCAGGCCGCGGTTGAGATCCTCCATCTGCTTGCCCGACGAAGGCTCACCCCCGCCGGCTTCGAACTCGAGGTAGTCGATGTTGGCCAGGCCGGCCGCCGTGGTGGGGCTCAGCCGGATCGTGTTGCTGCCGGCGTTGACCGAGACGGTCAACGTCTTGGTGGCCCACGTGGACCAGGCGCCGGTCGGATCGAACGCGGCAGCCGATTGTGCGACCACCCCGTTGACCAGCAGGTCCGCCGGCCGGTTCGCGGTCGCGCCGTTGGCGAACCGCACAAAGACCGTGGCCGACCCGGCGGCGGCAGCCGTCACCGTGAACTGAGCCGCCGCACCGACGGCGTTGTTGGCGTTGCAGAACCCGCTGCCGGAGTATCCGGCATGGTTGGACTCGATGACTCCGTCGCAGGTGGCGGGTGCCGTTTCCGCCTCGTGGCGGGTCACCGCCGCAGACGCCCGGGTGACGGTGGCCATCATGGTGCCAAGCGTCACCGCCGTGCAGGCGGAGAGCAACGCGAGGCGCTTTCTGTGCGAGAGCATGATGATCTCCATTGCCAATCACTTGGACCTACCGCGTCATGGCCGAGGGATGGCCGCCGTAGACCCAGCGGCATCCTCAGCTCCGCACCCGGACAGATCGACACACGTAAGCACCCGACTAAATAAATAACGATGTCGCGAGCGGTTGTCAACACATCTGTTATCTATGTGGCCGATCGACCTTGAGCTGCATGTCGACCAGGAGCCGGACCTCCGAACAGCTTCCGACGGTCCGGCGATCGGCACAACTCCCGTCCCGCCGCTGCGTAACGGCGCCCGCTTGACAGCTGCGCGTGTTACCGCTAACAATCACGACCATCGAACGAGCGGACACCAGTTCGTCGTGTTCGCGAAACACGCCATTCACGTGCCCCTTCGGTCATGCCGGGCCGACAACGGGTTCCCGCGTCGCTGCACCGACGCGGTCGAGATGACCCCGCCGGGCGCTTCGACCGGCGACAGCGCTCCTCGTCAGCCGAGGCCGTCCGACGCCGACGCCACGAGGGCGAGGGCACTGCACCCGAACGCCTGCTCCCTCATCGATCGGCGGCCGCGCCGCCAGAAGCCAGAGGTTGGCATTCCATGACGACCACGCCCATGGCCGGCACTCCACGACGGCGTGGACTGCGGACCGTTCTGACGATCGCCGCCGTCGTGGCCGGCGCCGGCACGTCCGCGATCACGGTGATGAGCACCGCGAATGCGGCGACGATCGACACGGCGGCCTATTACCAGCTGGTCAACCGGCACAGCGGCAAAGCTCTGGAGATCAACGGCGGGTCGACCGCCGACGGGGCCTCCGTGGTGCAGTGGCCCGACCTCAACGGCACCAACCAGCAGTTCTCGGTCCAGGACATCGACCCCACGTACTTCCAATTGATCAACCGGCACAGCGGCAAGGCCCTCGACCTTTGGGAATGGTCCACCGCCGACGGCGCACGCATCTCGCAGTACACCGACACCAATGCCACCAACCAGCAGTTCCGCCTGATCCGTGTCGGCGGCACCACGCCGACCGCCACGCCGACCACAGGCGCGCGCACGTTCACCAACCCGATCAAGCGCAACGGCCCCGACCCATGGCTGCAGTACCACAACGGCTACTACTACCTGGCCACCACGGCCTGGAGCTCCACCGTCACCATGCGCCGCGCCACCACGCCGGCCGGGCTGTCCACGGCCGGCGATCAGGTCATCTTCAATCTGGCCGGGCGACCCAACGGATGCTGCAACATGTGGGCTCCCGAGTTCCACCTCCTGGACGGGCCGAACGGGCGGCGCTGGTACCTGTACTACGTGGCCGGCCAGAACGTCGCCGACTACAACCCCACCCAGCGCCTGCACGTGCTCGAGTCGGCCGGGACCGACCCGATGGGCCCGTACACGTTCAAGGCCGACCTCGGCAGCACCTGGGAGCTGGACGCCAGCATCCTGCAGCACAACGGGCGGCTCTACCTGCTGGGCAGCGCGATCAACGGGACGCAGAGCCTGTCCATCACCCCGCTGTCCAACCCGTGGACGCCCAGCGGCGCGCGCCGGTTCATCAGCTCCCCGACCTACGACTGGGAGCGGCATTCCGGCGCCGTCAACGAGGGCGCCGAACCGCTCTACCGCAACGGCAAGACGATGATCGTGTACTCGGCGAGCGCCTGCTGGGGCCCGGACTGCAAGCTCGGTCTGCTCACCCTCACCGGCACCGACCCGCTGAACGCCGCCCACTGGGCCAAGAAGAGCACACCGGTGTTCCAGCGCAGCGACGCCAACGGGGTCTTCGCCCCCGGCCACAACGGCTTCTTCAAGTCCCCGGACGGCACCGAGGACTGGATCGTCTACCACGCCAACAGCTCCGCGTCGGGCGGCTGCGACATGAACCGCTCCACCAGGGCGCAGAAGTTCACCTGGAACGCCGACGACACCCCCGACTTCGGCACCCCCGTCGGCACGGGCGTCACGCTGACCGCGCCGTCCGGCGAACGCTGACCCCGCCCCTCCGTCTCCTTTCGAAGGATCCGTCATGAGTGACAGACTCCCCCGCCGCGCACGTGCGGCAACCCTCCTAGCCGCGATCGTCACGGCCGTCGGCGGCGTCACGGTCGCCATCGCCGGCACCGCCGACGCGGCCACCATCGACACGTCCGCCAACTACCAGCTCATAAACCGGCACAGCGGCAAAGCCCTGGAGATCAACAACTCGTCGACGGCCGATGGCGGCGCGCTGGTGCAGCGCACCCCGAACTCCGCAGCGGCCAACCAGCAATTCCAGTTCGTCGACTCCGGCGGCGGCTTCTACCGACTGCGCGCACGGCACAGCGGCAAGGTGCTCGACGTGTACGAGCGCTCGACCGCCGACGGCGCCGACATCGTGCAGTGGTCCGACCTCAACGGCACCAACCAGCAGTTCTCGGTCCAGGACATCGATGCCACCTACCTCCAGCTGATCAACCGAAACAGCGGTAAGGCCCTCGACCTGTGGGGGTGGTCCACCGCCGACGGCGCGCGGATCTCCCAGTACACCGACTCCAACGGTGCCAACCAGCAGTTCCGGCTGGTACGCGTCGGCGGCGGCCCTACGCCGACCGCATCGCCGACCGGCACCCCCGGCACGCCGCCCGCGCAGTACCCGCTGCCCGGCCGGGTGGCCGGTGATGTGGGAACCCACGACCCCACGGTGGTCAAGAAGCCCGACGGCACCTATATCCTCGCGGCGACCGGCTTCAACCTGTCGCTGAAGACGTCCAGCGACCGGATCACGTGGCGCAACGCCGGCGCGGTCTGGCCGAACGGGGCGTCCTGGACGACGACCTACACCAACGGCGACCGCAACCTGTGGGCACCGGACATCTCCTACCGCAACGGCCAGTACTGGCTGTACTACTCGGCCTCCTCGTTCGGCTCGCAGCGCTCGGCGATCTTCCTGGCAACCTCACCCACCGGGGCGTCGGGTTCCTGGACCCACCGCGGCCTGGTGATCGAGTCGTCGACCGCGGTCAACTACAACGCCATCGACCCCAACCCCATCGTCGACGACTCCGGGAACTGGTGGCTGACGTTCGGCTCGTTCTGGTCCGGGCTCAAGCTCATCCGCCTCGACAACACCACCGGCCTGCGCTCGACCTCCGACACGCAGGTCCGCAGCCTGGTGTCACGCCCGAACGCCGGCGGCGCCGTCGAGGCACCCCATGTCGTCAAGCATGGCGGCTACTACTACATGTGGATGTCGTTCGACCGCTGCTGCCAGGGCGCGGCCAGCACATACCGAATCATGGTCGGCCGAGCCACCAGCGTCACCGGCCCGTACGTCGACCGTAACGGAACCGCCCTCACCAGCGGCGGCGGCACTCAGGTACTCGCCGGCCATGGTTCGATCCACGGCCCAGGCCACCAGGCCGTGCTGCAGGACACCGACGGAGAACACCTCGTCTACCACTACTACGCCGACAACGGCGCGTCGCTTCTGGGCATCAACCGCATCGGCTACGACGCCGCCGGCTGGCCATACGTCTACTGACGGTGACCAACACCGACCTCCGGCAATCCCCTGCGGCGGCACCCCATGCCCGTCGCTCGACCTCCCCGGCCGATTGGCTGCCGATCCATCGATTCACTGTGGACAGTGCGCGGCCTCGGCGGGATCGTGGATGTCGCTGAGACATCGACATGATCACGCCGAGGCCGCGGGGATGAGTATGCAATGGCGGAGCCCGTCCTCCAACCCGCCAGGTCACCCGGTCGGCTCACTGCGGCTGGGTGGCCCGCGTGGTCGCCGCGTCGGCGTCGTCGCGGCCGAAAGCAGCGCCCATCTCGGCGACGGTGTGGGCGCGGATCTGCGGGTGCGTCCCGCCGGCGACACGGGCGACGATGCCTCGCACATGTTCCTGCGCCGGTTCGGCCAGGCCGTCATACACGGCGACGAACACCTCCCGCGCCCGGGCGCGCGGCCAGCCGGGCGGCAGAAGGTCGGCAGGCAGCAGAGGGTCGAGCACCGGGAATCGGCGATAGACGTCCATCACCTCCGTACGCGCTCGCACCGCCGCGGCACCGTGGATGCTGCCTGTGGTCATACGGTCAAGCACGCCGCTCCAACTTCGGATGAAGGTGGTGTACTCCGCGGCGATGCCCGCGACATCCCAGGCGTCGACCGGGTTGCGGGAGGCGCCGGTCGCCAGCTCCAGGTGCTCGGCACGGAACACGCTCATCTCACCGAAGGCCACCTCCACCAGGTCGGCACGCTCCTTTGGAGTCAACGGATGCGGCGACACCCACACCCCGTCGAAGAACGGCGCATACCCGCGCCACCGCAGATGCTCCCGAACGGCGCGCCGCTGCGTGGCCTCCTCTTGCGGAATGGAGAACACCACCATCGTCCACCGCCCGTCCCAAGGTTCAGGATCGGCACCGAACCCCGCGATCGCACGACCGCCCTGCGACAGGTTCGCAGCCGCGGAGTCGGTGAGACGGTAAGCGCTGTACCGCCCCTCCCGCCTGCCCTCAAGCACTCCCCTGGCGGCCAGCCTGCTGATCGTCATTCGCGCGGCGGCGCTGCTCACCCCGAACTCACCGAACAACTCCACCAATGCCGCCGACGGCAGCCACCCGCGCGCACTCAGCGTGTAGTCGGTGACCAAGGTGATCCCGAGGCCTTGCGGCGAGCCCGCCTGCCGGCGCGGCAACCGCGCTGCGCCCACATCCGGGAAGATCTCTTCCAGGTCGAACACGCGGACCAACGAGCGCACTCCGGACTCGATGCAACAGGGCCGCACTCACTGTAACGGCACACGGTCTTTACCACTGGTCAGGGTGCGGCGACGGGCCGCGTTCGGCTCGATCCAGATCGATTGACACTTGGAACACCTTCGTGCAATCACATGTGGCCGGAGGGCAGCACCGGCCACCCGCAAGCCGACCAACCGCCTACCCCGTCTGTGTGAACGCTAACACCCATGGTTCCGTGCACAGCAGCTTGCCACCCTGATAACGCACGACGCCCACAGCAACGCCCTACGCGGCCTGAGCATCGAAACCTGCTGTTGACATCCCCGTAACCGCCGGAGAACCTGTTAGCGGTCACAAAATCGCCCGCTCGCGCGCAAGAACGCCCGGAGAACCACCCCGGCCGCGAGCGCGACCCCTCCCACCTCTCCCCAAGGGAGCCCACCGATGGCAACGTTCACCCGCGTCCGGCAAAGGTTCGCGGTCGCGCTCGGCATGATCATCGTCCTGCTGGCCGCGTTCGCCCCGCCGGCCACCGCACAGTTCATCACGGTCAACAACCCGGTCATCCGGCAGCGCGCCGACACGGCGATCTACAAGCACACCGACGGCTACTACTACATGACCGCCTCGGTCCCCGACTACAAGCGGGTCGAACTGCGGCGCGCCACGACCCTGCAGGGCCTCGGCAGCGCCGCGACGGCCAACGCGTTCACCGCGCCGTCGAGCGGCCCGCTGAGCGGTTGGATCTGGGCGCCGGACATCCAGTTCATCGACGGCGCCTGGTACATGTACTTCTCGGCATCGCCCAGCACCGCGCGGTTCGACCAGCGGCTCTACTGGATCCGCAACACCTGCGCCAATCCGATGACCTGCGCGTGGAGTGCGCCCCAGCGCTTCAACACCGGCTGGGAGTCCTTCCAGCTCGACGCGGCGACGTTCGTCAACCGCGGGGTGCGCTACTTCACCTGGGCCCAGGACAGCCCGTCCACGAACTTCAACAGCCACATGTACATCGCCCGGATGAACGGCCCCACCGCCATCACCGGCACGGTCACCGAGATCGCGCGCCCGACGTACGCCTGGGAGAAGGAAGGCGTCGCCGGCGTGGTCGAAGGGCCGTCGCCACTGGTCAAGAACGGCCGCGTGTACATCGCCTACTCGGCTTCGGCGACCGACTCCCGGTACAAGCTGGGCCTGCTGTCGTCGTACGACACCGCAGACCTGCTGAATCCGGCCTCCTGGTACAAACACCCGAACCCGGTGTTCCAGACCGCGAACGGGGTCTACGGCCCGGGCCACGGCAGCTTCACCGTGGCCGAGGACAACGCCACGGACGTGCTGGTCTACCACGCCCGTGACTACGCCACCCCGACGCCGGACGCGCTCACCGACCCGAACCGGCACACCCGCTTCCAGCAGCTCTACTTCCGCGACAACGGCGACCCGTTCTTCGGCCAGCCGCTGCCCAACGGAATGACCGCGCCCGGCATTCGCGGCCGGCACAGCAACCGCTGCGTCGACAACTACAATTTGGACACCACCCCCGGCGCGCTCGTCCGGCTGTACGACTGCAACGGCAACGCCGCACAGGAGTGGGAATTCAACTACAAGGGCATCAGCTGGTACGAGATCCGCAACCGCAACACCGGCACCTGCCTGACCGACATCAACGCCAGCACGGCGCTGAACGCCGACGTCGGCCTGGTCGCCTGCAACAACTCGACGGCCCAGCAGTGGCAGATCATCGACCGGGGCAGCGGCTGGTTCTCGCTGCGCAACGTCGCCGGAAACATGTGCCTGGACAACTTCGAATGGAACGCAGCGAACGGAGCCCGGATCTCGCTCTACACCTGCAACGGCAACGCTGCCCAGCAGTGGCGGCGTGGCTGAAGCAGCACCGATGCCGTAAAGCTGAGGGCCTGCCTCGCCGCGGTCCGGACCGATCCGCGCTTTCGTGAGATCGGTCCGGGCCGCTCCTTGTTCGACGTTGTTGTGACGGTGAGCGTGCACTAGGGCAACGTTTGCCTAGGGTCGTCAAGAGTAAAAAGTGCCCCTCAGAGTGAGGAACGTGGGATAACGGACCTCGCCGTAGGAGGCACACGCCGCGACGGAGTCCGGAAACTCGGCCGCCCACCGCTGTACGACCAGGTCGGA
>NZ_JBFAOU010000035.1:0-56146 GCF_040675365.1 Catellatospora sp. NPDC049609
CTCGCCGCCCGCGATGGTCGGGCTGAGCGTGCCCGCGACCTTCTCCACCCGCACGGCGTCGCCGAGGCGGTCGGTGACGGCCTTGAGCCGGGCCACATCCAGATAGGCCAACGTCTATGTGAAGCCCAGGGCTGCGGGCCGCGTGACGCGGCGGTGGGTCAGCAGATGATCTTTCGCTCGCAGGCGATCTCCTTGTTGCGCTCGTGCTCGGCGTTCGTGACGGCGAAGGCCGAGTTGCCCTCCTTGTCGATCGCCACGAAGAAGTGCCACTTGCCCACGGCCGGCTTGGCGGCGGCGGCCAGCGCCGCCCGGCCCGGGTTGTTGATGGGCGTCGGCAGGAACGCGAGCTTGCGGTTGTACTTGTTCTTCGGGTTGTCCAGCTCGGCCTCGGTCATGTCACCGGACTTCTTGGTCGGCTTGCCCTGGGTCTCGAACCAGTAGTTGACCGTCACGTCCATCTCCAGGCAGTGGCAGATGCCCGACGGCGGCTCCTCGATGATCCGGTTGTACGCCACCCGGGCCACCTTGGGCAGGTCCTTGGCCGTGCCCGACTCCGCCTGCGCCAGCGACGCCACGATCAGCGCCTCGTACGGCGCGATGTCCAGCGAGCCGCGCACGTTCTCGCTGAACTTCATCTCCTTGGTGACCGCGAGGAACCGCTGCACCATCATCTTCAGCGCGGACTCCGCCGTGACGTCCTTCGGGAACTCGTAGGTGTCGGGGAACAGGAAGCCCTCGACGGACTTGGTGACCTTGCGGCCGTCACGGTCGAACCAGGTCGCGGGCACGCCCAGCTTCACCGGGTCGGCGCCGGCCGCCTTGAACTCCGCCTCGGGAATGCCGAGCTTCTGCGACAGCAGCTTGTAGATCTTGAAGGTGGACAGGCCCTCGGCGACGGTGATCCCGTTGACGATGCGGTTCTTCGGATCGAGCAGCATCGTGATCGCGTCGGCGGCACTGAGCTTCAGCCGCAGCTTGTAGCGGCCGGGCTGGATGTCGGAGGCGTCCGGGTTGGCCTCCCAGGCGTCGACGAACGCCTGCTCGCTGGCGATGACGTCGGCGGCCTTGAGCACCTTGGCCATCTTCCCGCCGCTGGCGCCCTCGGGGATCACGACCTCGACCTCGGCGCTGTCGGCGGCGCTGGTGTAGTCCTCCGCGCCGAACATGCCCTGCAGCCGGTCGTAGCCCAGGTAGAGACCGACCCCGACCCCGCCCAGCAACAGCATCGTGAGCAGCAGCGCCAGCGCCGTGCGGCCGCGGCGCTTCTTGCGCTTGCGCCGTCGGGGCGGCTGCTGCCCGGCCCGCCGGGGCCGGTACGGCTCGGGCTCGTTGCCGTACGCCAGAAAGAACTCTTCCGTCACCGGTCTGCCTCCCGCGCTCATCTGACCGGGACAGGCTAACCGCGACGGGCCTCCCGCAGTGCCCCGCGCATCGCCTCCACCGGTGCCGCAACCCCGGTGAACTGCTCGAACTGCCCGAGAGCCTGATTCAGCAGAAGATCCAATCCGGACACGATCCGGCAGCCGGCCCGCTGCGCCGAGGCGGCCAGCGGGGTCGGCCACGGGTCGTAGAGCGCGTCGAACAGCACCGTCTTGGGCCGCCACGACACCTGCAACGCGTCGGCGACGCCCTTGGGCACGGTCGAGATCACCACGTCGGCGGCGGCGCACTCCTCGGCCGCCGCCCAGCCCGCGCCGGTCAGCGGCACGCCGACCGCGGCGGCCACCGGGCGCAGCTCGTCGATCGCCTCGGGGCGGCGGGCGTACACGGTCAGCGACTCGGCGCCCAGCTGGGCGGCCGCCGCGACCGCGGCCCGCGCGGTGCCGCCCGCGCCGAGCACGGCGACCCGCGCCACCTCGGCGATGCCCGCCTCGCGCAGCGCCGCCACCATGCCGGGCACGTCGGTGTTGTCCGCCCGCCAGCTCCCGTCGGGCTGGTGGACCAGGGTGTTGGCCGCGCCGACGGCGGCCGCGACCGGGCTGACCGCCGTGGCGACGGTCAGCCCCACCTCTTTGAGTGGCATGGTCAGCGACAGCCCGGCCCACTCCGGGCCGAGGCCGGCCACCAGCGCGGGCAGGCCGTCCTCGGCGCACTCGATCGCGGTGTACGACCAGCCGGTCAGGCCCGCCGCCGCGTATCCGGCGTTGTGCAGGACCGGGGACAGCGAGTGGCTGACCGGCTTGCCGAGGACCGCCGCGCGCATCAGCAGGAGCTCTGCTTCAGCACGCCGTTCTGCACGGCCTTCTGGTTGTCCCGGCAGAACTGGCTGTGGGTGGCAGAGAAGGCCGAGTGGCCCTGCTTGTCGATCGCCACGAAGTACAGCCAGTCACCCTTGGGCGGGTCGGCCGCCGCCTCCAGCGCCTGCTTGCCGGGGTTGTTGATCGGGGTCGGCGGCAGGCCCTTGGCGTTGCGGTTGTACGGGTTCTTCGGGTCGGTCAGCTCGGCCTGGGTAAGCCCGCTGGACGGCTTGGGGTTCTTGCCCGCGATCTCCCGCGAGTAGTTGACGGTCACGTCGAACTGCAGGCAGCGGCACTCGCCGATCTCCTGGACGGCCTTGTCGCTGAACACCCGGTTGTAGGACACCCGCGCGACCTTGCCCAGGTCGTCGGCGTTGCCCGCCTCGGCCTGCGCCAGCGACGCCACGATCAGCGCCTGGTACGGCGAGATGTTCAGCGCGGCGGCCTTGTCGGCGTAGTTGATGCTTCCGGTGACGTCCAGGAAGCGCTCGACCATCATCTTCAGCGCGGACTCGGCGGTGACGTCCGGCGGGAACTCGTAGGTGTCCGGGAAGAGGAAGCCCTCGAGCGAGCGGCTCTCCTTCTTGCCGTCCTCGCGCTTGAACCACCAGTCCGGCACGCCGAGCTTCAGCGGGTCCTTCGCGGCGGCCTTGAACTCGGCCTCGGGGATGTCCAGCTTCTCGGCGAGCAGCTTGTAGATCTTGAAGGTCGACAGGCCCTCGGTGATCGTGATGCCGTTGGTGATCCGGTTGGCGGTGTCCAGCAGCATCCTCATCGCGTCGGCCGCGCTGATCTGCACGCGCAGCTTGTAGAAGCCGGGCTGGATCTTCTGCGCGGCGCTGGGGTTGGCATCCCACGCCTCGACGAACGCCTGCTCGCTCTTGATCACATCCTGGGCCTTGAGGGCCTTGGCCATGTCGAGGCCGGTCGAGCCCTCCTTGATCTCCACGGTGATCTCGGCGGAGCTCGCCGCGGTCTCGTAGTCCGGCGTGTTGAAGAAGCCGGAGATCTTGTCGTAGCCCAGGTAGGCCGCGCCGGCCAGACCGCCCAGCAGGAGCAGGGTGAGGAACAGCGCGAGGAAGGTGCGGCCGCGGCCGCGCTTCTTCTTCTTTTTCTTCTTCTTGCCGTTGCGGCCACGGTTGCCGTCCACCGCGTGCCGACGCCGCTGGCTGCGTTCGGGTTGCTCGTCGAACGGCAGGAAGAGCTCGTCAGTCATCGGTACCCTCTCGTGTACGGGCCGCCCATCGGCGGCTACGTTACACGTGAAGGGTTTTTCGCACCCCTTGGCGGACGGCAGGTTTTCACCCGCCGCGCGGTACGAATTGGGCATATCGCAGCAAGACCGGCGGGTTCAGCAGGAGCTCTGCTTGAGCACCTTGTTCTTCACGGCCGTCTCGTTGTCCTTGCAGAACTCCTCGAACGTCTTCGAGAACGCCGAGTGGCCCTCCTTGTCGATCGCGACGAAGTAGTACCAGTCACCCTTCGGCGGCGACATGGCCCCCTCCAGCGCGGCCTTGCCCGGGTTGTTGATCGGCGTCGGGATCATGCCCTCGGCGTTGCGGTTGTAGGGGTTCTTCGGATCGGTCAGCTCGTCGTGGGTCAGCCCGCTGGACGGCTTCGGGTCCTTGCCGGCCAGCTCCCGCGAGTAGTTGACGGTCACGTCGAACTGGAAGCACGCGCAGGTCAGGTCCGGGATGCGCTTGTAGACCCGGTTGTAGGCCACCCGCGCCACCTTGCCGAAGTCGTCGGCGTTGCCCGCCTCGGCCTGCGCCAGCGACGCCACGATGAGCGCCTCGTAGGGCGCGATGCCGCCCAGCTCCGCCGGCACCGTCTCGGCGAAGCTCATCCCGCCGGTGACCGTGAGGAAGCGGTTGACCATGGTACGCAGCACCGTGTCGGCGGTGGCGTTCGGCGCGAACTCGTAGGTGTCCGGGAACAGGAAGCCCTCGATGTGCGGCGTTACCTTCTTCTCGTCGCTGCGGTGGAACCACCAGTCGGGCACGCCCAGCGCGATCGGGTCCTTCGCCGCGGCCTTGAGGTCGGCCTCGGAGATGCCCGTCTTGGCCGACAGCAGCTTGTACACCCGGAACGAGCTGAGCCCCTCCGGGATGGTGATCCCGTTGACGATGCGGTTGCGCAGGTCGAGCAGCATCAGCACGGCGTCGTCGGCGCTCAGCTTGGTGCGCAGCTTGTAGTACCCCGGCTGGATGCGCAGCGCGTCCGGGTTGCGCTCCCCCGCCTCGACGAACGCCTTCTCGCTGGCGATGACCCCGGCCGCCTTCAGGGTCTTGGCGATGTCGGCCTGCGTGTCACCGCTCTTGATCTCCACCTGGACCGGCACGCCGTCGGCGGAGGTGGCCCAGTCGGGCGTGCCGAGCGCACCGGCCACCTTGGTGTAGGCGAGGTACGCCCCGAAGCCCAGCACTCCCAGCAGCACCAGGGCCAGGCACATCGCCAGCACCGAACGCAGCCAACCGAACCGCCTGCGCCGCCGCGCCGCCTCGCCCGGCGGCTCCCGCCGGGCGTCGCCGTCGCCGTGGTCGTCGAAAGCGCGGTCCAGTTCGTCGATCATCCTGCTCGCCTTCGCTGCCCGTCGAGCCAACCCTGCAGGATCTCCACCGCCGCCGCCTGGTCGACGACGGCGCGCTGGCGCTTGCCCTTGACCCCGCGGTCGGACAGCCGCCGGGTAGCCGCGACGGTGGACATCCTCTCGTCCGCGAGCACCACCGGCACCGGCGCGATCAGCGCGGCCAGCCTGTCGGCGTATGCCCTCGCGTGCTTGGCGGCCGGCCCCTCGACCCCGGCGAGGTTGAGCGGCAGGCCCACCACCACCTCCACCGTGCCATGGTCGGCCACCAGGCGCGCGATCTCCAACATATCAGCTGATATGTCAGATTCATCCGTTTTGGCCTGGCGAGCCACCGTGACCAGCGGCGTCGCCAGGATCCCGTCCGGATCGCATACCGACACTCCGATCCGCACCGTGCCCACGTCCACACCCAGCCGCACCCCACGCGTCCAGCTCATCCGCCGTCCCCTCTCCCGTCGTGTCCCCATGTGAAGGAAGGGCACCTTCTCAACGCCATGCGTCGAGAAGGTGCCCTTCCGTTCGTCGATGCCGTCCGGTGCCGCGCTAGCGCGACTGGACCGCGTGCTGCACCGCGCCGAGCAGCGCCTGCGCCTGGTCGGCGGGCACACCGCCACCCTGTGCCAGGTCGGCGTTGCCGCCGCCCCGCCCGGACAGCGCGCCCTTGACCAGGTCCTGCGCGGACAGACCGCGCGACTTGGCCGCCCCGTTGATCGCCACGATCAGCGACGCCTTGCCGTTGGCCCGCGAGGCCACCGCGACGACCGCCGGGCGGTCCGCCGGGAACCGGCCGCGCACCTCCTGCGCCAGCGTGCGCACGTCGTTGACCGCCGCACCCTCCGGCGCCTCGGTGCCCACGTACGCCACGCCGCCCAGGTCCAGCGCGCCCTCGGCCAGCGCCGCCGCCCCGCCGAGCACGAGCTGGGCGCGCATCTTCTCCAGCTCCCGCTCCGCGTCGCGCAGCTGCGCCACGGTCTGCTCGACCCGGTCGCCGACCTCCTCGCGCGGCACCCGGTACAGCTCCGCCAGGCGCGACACCAGCACGTGCTCCTTGGCCAGGTGCCGGAACGCGTCCATGCCGACCAGCGCGTCGACCCGGCGCACGCCGGAGCCGATGGACGCCTCCGAAAGGATCTTCACCAGGCCCAGCTGCCCCGAGCGGGCCGCGTGGGTGCCGCCGCACAGCTCCCGCGCGTAGTCGCCGACCTCGACGACCCGCACGAACTCGCCGTACTTCTCGCCGAACAGCGCCATCGCGCCCAGCCGCTTGGCCTCGGCCTGCGAGGTGACGAACGCGCGCACCTCCAGGTCGCCCATCAGCACCTCGTTGACCTGGTGCTCGACGTCGGCCAGCACGCTGGCCGGCACCGCGCCGGGGGTGTTGAAGTCGAACCGCAGCCGGCCCGGCGCGTTCAGCGAACCCGCCTGGGTCGCCGACTCGCCGAGGAAGTTGCGCATCGTCTGGTGCACCAGGTGGGTCGCGGTGTGCGCGCGGGAGATGGCCCGGCGGCGCTCCACGTCGATCTGGGCGTAGCCGGCCTCGCCGGAGCGGACCTCGCCCTCCAGCACCCGCGCCTTGTGCACGATCAGGCCCGGCAGCGGCTGCTGCACGTCGAGCACCTCGACCCGGCCGCCGCCGACCGTGATGACGCCCAGGTCGGGCAGCTGGCCGCCGCCCTCGGCGTAGAACGGCGTCGCGTCGAGGACCAGCTCGACCAGCTCGCCCTCGCCCGCCGCCTTGATCAGGCCCTCGCCGCCCACCAGCGCGCGCACCTTCGACTCGCGCGCGACCTCGGCGTAGCCGGTGAACTCCACCGCCCCGCCCGCGTCCAGCGCGCTGCGGTACGCCGACAGGTCGGCGTGCCCGGTCTTGCGCGCCTGCGCGTCGGCCTTCGCCTGCTTGCGCTGCTCGGCCATCAGCCGCTTGAAGCCCTCGGTGTCCACCGACAGGCCCTGCTCGGCGACGATCTCCAGGGTCAGGTCGATCGGGAAGCCGTAGGTGTCGTGCAGCTTGAACGCCTTGTCCCCGGCGAGCTGCGCGCTGCCCGACTGCTTGGTCTCGGCCACCGCCAGGTCGAGGATCGTGGTGCCCGCGCGCAGCGTCGCCCGGAACGCCTCCTCCTCGGCGTACGCGTACTGCGAGATCCGGCCGAAGTCGGTCGCGATCTCCGGGTACGACGGCGACATGCTGTCGCGCGCCACCGGCAGCAGCTCCGGCAGCGCCGGGCCCTCGAAGCCGAGCAGGCGGACCGCGCGGATCGCCCGGCGCATGATCCGGCGCAGCACGTAGCCGCGGCCCTCGTTGGACGGCGTCACGCCGTCGCCGATCAGCATCAGCGAGGTGCGCACGTGGTCGGCGATGACGCGCAGCCGCACGTCGTCGGGGTGCGACTCGCTCGCGGTGTGGGTGTGGCTGACGTTGTAGCGCTTGCCGGTCAGCTCGCACGCCTTGTCGATCAGCGGGCGGACCTCGTCGATCTCGTAGAGGTTGTCGACGCCCTGCATGATCGAGGCCATCCGCTCCAGGCCCATGCCGGTGTCGATGTTCTTCGCCGGCAGCTCGCCCAGGATCGGGTAGTTCTCCTTGTCCGAGCCGGGACCGCGCTCGAACTGCATGAAGACGTTGTTCCAGATCTCCATGTAGCGGTCCTCGTCGACCTCCGGACCGCCCTCGCGGCCGTACGCCGGGCCGCGGTCGACGTAGATCTCCGAGCACGGGCCGCACGGGCCCGGGATGCCCATCGACCAGAAGTTGTCCGCCTTGCCGCGGCGCACGATGCGCTCCGCGGGCAGGCCGACCGCCCGCCAGTACCCGATCGACTCGTCGTCGTCGAGGTACACCGTCGCCCAGATCTTGTCCGGGTCGATCGCGAACCCGCCCGCCTCCAGCGGCTTGGTGATCAGGTCCCAGGACAGGCGGATCGCCTGCTCCTTGAAGTAGTCACCGAACGAGAAGTTGCCGTTCATCTGGAAGAACGTGCCGTGCCGCGAGGTCTTGCCGACCTCGTCGATGTCCGGGGTGCGGATGCACTTCTGCACGCTGACCGCCCGCTGCCACGGCGGGGTCTGCTGGCCCAGGAAGTAGGGCACGAACTGCACCATGCCGGCGTTGACGAACAGCAGGTTCGGATCGTCGATGGCCGGCAGTGGAGCGCTCGGGACCACGGTGTGCCCGTTCGCCTCGAAGTGCGCCAGGAACCGTCGCTTGACTTCCGCGGTCCTCATCGCTGCTGCTCACCTTCCTGCTGCTGCTTGAACTGATAGAACCTGCCGCCCACCCCGTGGGCCCAGGGCAGCGCGACCGGCTCGAACGAGACGCCGTCCTCGAAGGCGGCGTGGAGCTCGTCCTCCCGCTCGGCCGTGAAGTCGCGCACGTCATCGACAAAACTACGCATGTTGCCCGCGGCGTGACCAATGGATTCCTGCGCGGAGCCGGCCAGCCCGGCCGGGGTGAGCTTGCGCGCCTGCTTGGTGATCACCCGGACCACCACCACGCCGACCCCGATGCCGACGCCCAGCCAGAGCAGTCTGCGGATCATGGTCTCAGCCCCGCCGGGTGCGCTTACGCGCCTTGAGCTCATCACGCACCGACTTTGCCTCATCGGCCTCCTTGCGGGCCGCCGTGGCGCGCCGGACGCCGTAGGTGAACGCCGCCGCCTTGACCAGCGGGCTGGCCGCGGTGGCGCTGACGACGCTCACCAGGTTCGACACGTTCGCCGTGGTGTGCGCGAGGTGCTGCGTCATCACGTCGACCTTCGCCAGCTGCACGTTCACCCCGTCCAGCGTCACCTGCGCCTGGCCCAGCGCCGTGTTGACGTTGTCGACGGTGGTGTTCACGTTGTCCAGGATCGGCCCCGTGTGCTGGCTTACCTGGCGCAGCGTGACCGTCGCGGCGTCCACCGTGTGCCGCAGCTTCAGGATCGGCACCGCCAGCACCAGCACCAGCATCGCGAACGCACCCGCCGCGATGAGAGCCGCGATCTCGCCTCCGGACATGCCACACCCTCCGCACGTCGTACTTTGTCCCAACGTGCAGACCCTACCGCCCGCCCCGCCGGCGCCCGCAGCAGCTATGCCTCAGCTCGCCGACGGTGTCGGGGCAGGACTCTCCGTCGTGGTCTCCCCGTCGCCGGTGCCGCCCGGCCCGGCCGGCTCGCCGGTGTGCTGCAACCGCTCGTCGGCGACCGTGTTGAGCACCTTGATCGTCACCGCGGAGCCGGTGCAGTTGCCCTCCGCCTGGCCCTGCTCCGCCGCCGGGGACGCCGACGGGTCCGCGGCCGCCTCGTCGGTCGGGCCGACCGTGGGCCGGTTGCGCAGCAGCGGGTTGCAGTCCGGCGTGGTGATCGGACGGACCCACAGGTCCAGGGTGAACTCGTCGCGCCGCCAGCAGGAGTACTCGCCGTCGCCGCCGCTGGTCAGCTCGCAGCTCGGCACGTCCCAGCGCACCCAGCCCGCGCTGGTCAGCGCGCTCTCGTACGCCTGCGCCGTCTCCTTGGGCTCCCGCTCGGACTCCATGGAGCGCTCGCGGTAGCGGCACTCCATCAGGCACCAGCGGCTGCCGGAGATGTTGTCGACGGTCTTGCCCGACACCACCGCCCACGACGGCACGTCGAGCGCGTCCAGCGTGGTCAGCACCGGGTCGCGGGTCGCCGCGCGCAGCACGAAGTAGAACGGCAGCGCGCCGACCACGAGCACGACCAGCGCGATCAGGGTCCACATGCGCAGCCGCTGCTGCTCGCGCAACTGCTTGCGCACCTCGGAGCGGGCGCCGCGGATGGCGTCCACGCCGGCGGCGATACCGGCCCGGCCGCTGCGGTCCCCCGGCGGCGGCAGGACCGCGTTCGGGTCCGGCGGGCGCACCGCGATCGGGTCGCGGGACGGATCGGGACGGCCCGGCGGGCGCTCGCCGCGGCGGCCGTCCGGGCCCATGCCCGGACCACCCGGTCCACCAAGACCACCCGGTCCACCCGGGCCGGCGGGCTTGTGCCCCGGGCCGGGGTGGGGGCCGGGCCCGAGCGGGCCGCCCATCGGCGCGCCGGGACCACCGGGGCCCTGGTTCGGGCCGGGCGGCACGGGACCGCCGTGCACGGGCGGGCCGGCCGGCGGGACGGGCACGCCGCCCCGGTTCGGCCGCTCCGGCGCGACCGGGGTGGCCGGGAAGGCCGCACGCTGCGGCTCGGGCCGCACGGGCGGGCGCACCGCCGGGGAGCCGGGCATCCCGGCCGGCGGGCGGACCACGGGCGACCCGGGCATCCCGGGCGGCGCGGCCGGACCACGGCCGCGCATGCCGTCCACCAGCGGCGCGTTGCCGCTACGGGGCACGTCGACCGGGCCGCGCGGGTTGTCGAGCTCCCGGCGGCGCACCACCGGCGGCTCGCCGCCGGGCTTGCGCAGCGGCGCGGGCTCCGGGCGCCCCCGGCCGACGGGCGGCTCCACCACCGGCATCGGCGGCGGCTCCGGACGGCCCCGGCGCGGGTCCTCGGGCTCGTCACGGGCGGCCCGGCGACCGGCGGGCGGCTCCTCCGCCCGGCGGCGGCCACCGCTCTCCTCCTCGCCGTGGCGGCGGGACGGCACCTCGTCGGCGCGGCGGCGGCCCGGGGGCTCCTCCGCCCGCCGGTGTCCACCGGTCGTCTCCTCGTCGGCGCGACGGCGCCCGGCCGGCTCCTCGGAAGCGCGGCGCAGGCCACCGGTCGGCTCCTCGGGGGCGCGGCGCAGGCCACCGGTCGGCTCCTCCGGAGCGCGGCGCAGCCCACCGGTCGGCTCCTCGGCGGCACGGCGGTGCCCGCCGGTCGGCTCGTCGTCGGCGCGGCGGCGGCCCGCGGGCTCCTCCGCCCGGCGGCGGCCCGCCGGGTCGTCCATCTCCCGGCGGCGCCCGGCCGGCTCCTCCTCGGCACGCCGACGGCCCGCAGCGGGCTCGTCGTCGGCGCGGCGGCGGCCCGGGGGCTCCTCGGCGCGGCGGCGGGCGGCGGTGTCGTCCTCGCCGCGGCGGCGCGCGGCGGGCTCGGCCTCGCGGCCGGCGCCGGGCCGGGCCGGGGCCGCGTCGTCGCTCAGCGCGCTCAGCTTGTTCCAGCGGCTGCTGCCGCCGTCGGTGAAGTCGCTGTCGTCGAACGGGTCCTTGGCCTGCTTCGCGCTGCGCAGATCGTCGAGCCAGCCGGTCTCCTCCTGGGAGACCTCCTCGGCCTCGCCGCCGCCACGGCCCTTCTTGCGGCCCCGACCGTCGGTGGCATCAGCTCGGCTCATGAGATGATCTCTCCTTGCTCCGGATGACGGTGCGCAGTTTCGGCAGCCGCTCGGCGATGTGCCGCTCGTTGCCGTGTCCCGTGGGACGGTAGTAGTCGACTTCCACGAGATCGTCCGGTGGGTACTGCTGAGCCACCACACCTCGGGAATCGTCGTGCGGGTAGCGGTACCCGGCGCCGTGGCCGAGGCCCCGCGCACCCGCGTAGTGGGCGTCGCGCAGGTGCTTGGGCACCGGCCCCGCCTTGCCGGCCCGGACGTCGGCGATCGCCGCCGACAGGGCCGTGGTGACCGCGTTCGACTTCGGCGCGGTGGCGCAGTGGATGACGGCCTGCGCCAGGTTCAGCTGCGCCTCCGGCAGGCCCACGTGCTGCACGGCGTACGACGCGTTCGTCGCGGCGGTCAGCGCGGTCGGGTCGGCCATGCCGACGTCCTCGCTGGCGAAGATGATCAGGCGGCGGGCGATGAAGCGGGCGTCCTCCCCCGCGGTCAGCATCCGGGCCAGGTAGTGCAGCGCCGCGTCCACGTCCGAGCCGCGCATGCTCTTGATGAACGCGCTGATCACGTCGTAGTGGGCGTCGCCCGCGCGGTCGTAGCGCAGCGCCGCCGTGTCCACCGCGCGCTCGGCGGTGGCCACGTCGATCTCGGGCACGCCGTCGCCGGTGTGGATCGCCAGCGCGGAGCCCGCCGCGGCCTCCAGCGCGGTCAGCGCCTTGCGCACGTCGCCGCCGGCGAGGCGTACCAGGTGGTCCTCGGCCTCGGCGCCCAGGGTGACCGCGCCGCCCAGGCCGCGCCGGTCGGTCAGCGCGCGGCGCACCAGCACCCGGACGGCGTCGTCGTCCAGCGGCTTGAGGGTCAGCAGCACGCAGCGCGACAGCAGCGGCGAGATGACCGAGAAGTACGGGTTCTCCGTGGTGGCCGCCAGCAGCGTCACCGTGCGGTCCTCCACCGCCGCCAGCAGCGAGTCCTGCTGCGTCTTGGTGAAGCGGTGCACCTCGTCGATGAACAGCACGGTCGGCGCGCCGCCCGCGCGACGGCGCCGGCGCGCGGTGTCGATGACCTCGCGCACCTCCTTCACCCCGGCGGTCAGCGCGGACATCGCCACGAAGTGCCGGTCGTCGGCGTCGGCGACGAGGTGGGCGACCGTGGTCTTGCCGCAGCCGGGTGGGCCCCACAGGATCACCGACATCGGGGCGCCGCCCGCGACCAGGCGGCGCAGCGGCGCGCCGGGCGCCAGCAGGTGGTCCTGACCGACCAGTTCGTCCAGGTCGGCGGGGCGCATGCGGACGGCGAGCGGGGCGTCCACCGACGGCGTCTCGAACCCGGGCGAGCTGATCGCGCGATCGGCCGGCGCGGGCTCCAGGGAGAAGAGGCCGTCGGTCTGCATCCCGCAGACGATACCCGGCGCCGCGTACGCACGCCTCAGCCGATCTTCATCCGCCCGGCCGGTAAGGTGACGCCATGCCGATCACCCCTGACCTCACCGGGCGCGAGGACCTGCTGGCGAAGGTGGGGCACCACCCGTACGCGCTCCTCACCGCGGGCGGCCACGTCCGGGCGTACGTCCAGGACGGCACGCTGGCCTGGACCTCGCGGTGGCCGTGGGGCACGGTCGCCGCGTCGCTGGGCGGGGCCGACGCGGCCGCCGCGCTGTTCGCCCGCCTCGCCGCCGAGGAGCAGCTCGACGGTGCGGCCTGGCTGCACCTGCCGCGCACCGGCCGGGACACCACCGCCGCGCTGCTGAACGCCGCCGTCCACGACGACTGGGACTACCTGTGGACCACCGCCGCACCCGCGGCGCGGCCCGGCGAGGACGCGGTGGTCGCGCTGGGTCCCGACGACGGCGACCAGATCGCCGCGGTGCTCGACGACGCGCTGCCGGGCAGCACGAGCCGCCCCGGCGACGTACGCATCCGGCAGTGGTACGGCGTCCGCGAGGCGGGCCGGGTGGTGGCCGTGGCGGGCGACCGCAGCGGCGACGGCGTCGGCTTCCTGGCCGGCATCGCCGTCGCCTCGTCCGCCCAGGGCCGGGGCTTCGGCGCGGCGCTCACCACGGCGGTGACCCGGCGGCTGGTGGCCGAGTTCGGCCTGAGCTCGCTGGGTGTGATGTCCGACAACACCGGCGCGATCCGCCTCTACCAGCGGCTCGGCTACACCGAGGCCATGGCCCGCACCTCGGTCCGCCTCCCCTGAGGCCGTCCCCGCCTCGTCCCGTGGCCGGGGCGCGCGCAAACGGGCGACCGGACGCGACCGCGGTCAGGCCGGGCCGGCCCAGGGCAGGGCGGACGCCGGGATCAGGTCGAGCAGGACGGCGCCCGCCAGCGCGGTGCCGATGGTCCAGAGCAGGAAGACGAAGACCCAGAAGCCGCCGGGCAGCCGGGTGATGCCGGCAAGCTGGTCGGGGTCGGAGCGCATGCCGCTGCCGCGGCGCCGGTGCAGCTGCACCTCGACGACCGGGCGCACCCCGCCGATCAGCAGGAACCACACTCCCGTGTACGCGAACAGCGCCTGCCACGGCGCGGTGGCATACCAGGACACGGCGAACACGGCAGCACCGGTGGCGACGACGAGCAGCAGGCCGTAGAAGTTGCGGATCATGATCAGGATCGGGACGAGCAGCAGCAGGCACAGCCACAGCAGCAGCCGGACGTACCCGCGGTCGAGCAGCGCGGCGCCGCCCAGGCCCAGCAGCGACGGGGTCAGGTAGCCGGCCAGCAGGGTGACGATCATGCCGAGCCCGGTGGGCCTGCCCTTCATGATGGTCAGGCCCGAGGTGTCGGAGTGCAGCCGGATGCCGCGCAGCCGGCGGCCGGTGAGCACCGCTGCGGCGGCGTGCCCGCCCTCGTGCGCGATGGTGATCGCGTTGCGCACCACGCGCCAGATCGTGTTGACCATGACCAGCGCCAGCGCGATCAGCGCCGCACCGGCGACGACGCCGAACGGGGGCTGCTCCGGCGCGCCGAGGATGTCACCGAGGGGGAACGGCATGGCGGCACCTTACCCGCGCCCGGCCGCCGCTCACGTCCCCCACCTGGCCGCCGGGCTGCCGCGGGTCAGGCCAGAACCGCCGCCGGGCAGCCGGGTCAGGCCAGGACCTCGGTGACGCCCCGCAGGCGGGTCTTGAGCACGGTTGCCGCCAGGGTGACGTCCAGGCGCACCTCGGTCGGCGAGATGATCCCGCGCTCGATCGCCGAGCCGCCGGGCACCCGGTCGGCCGGGATGCCGTGCCTGGCCGCGACGCGTACGCCCAGCTCGTGGCGGCTGAGCGCCTCCGGCCCGGCGACGTGGAGCACGCCCCGGAAGTCGCCCTCGGCGAGCTCCAGCAGCGCGGCGGCGAGGTCGTCGACGGCGATCGGCTGCCGGACGTGGTCGGTGAACAGCACCCCGTCCGCGCGTCCGGTGGCCAGGTCCAACGCGAGCTGGTGCTGCTTGGAGCCGTCGTCGCCGATGATCAGCGAGGTGCGCGCGATGGCCGCGTCCGGGTGCGCCGCGACGACCGCCGTCTCCGCGGCCGCCTTCGCGGCGCCGTACGGGTAGACGGGCTCGGGCAGGTCGTCCTCGGTGTAGGGGGCCGGCCGCCCCTTGAAGACGGCGTCGGAGGAGACGTGCACCAGCCGCGCCCCGGTGCGGGCCGCGGCGGCCGCCAGGTAGGCGGCGCCCAGCGCGGTGACCGCCCAGTCGGACTGGACATACGCCGTGTTCACGACCGCGTCCGGCCGCAGTTCGTCGATGAGGCGGTCCACCGCCGCCCGGTCCCGGACGTCGAGCGGCACCAGCCCCTCCGCGTGTGCGGAGTGGCTGGTGCCGGTCACGTCGTGCCCCGCCGCGCGGGCGAGGGCGACCAGGCGGCCACCGGTGTACCCCGATCCCCCGGTGACCAGCAGCCGCATTACTTCGCGGCGGCCTTGGCCTTGGCGGCGTCCTCGCCGGGCGCCTTCGGCTTGGCGTCCACGCCGGCCTCCAGGCGCTGCTGCGCCGTGATCGGCGTCGGCGCGCCGGTCAGCGGGTCGAAGCCGCCGCCCGACTTCGGGAACGCGATGACGTCGCGGATGGAGTCGACCCCGGCCAGCAGCATGCAGACCCGGTCCCAGCCCAGCGCGATGCCACCGTGCGGCGGCGGGCCGTAGGCGAACGCGTCGAGCAGGAAGCCGAACTTGTCCTTGGCCTCCTCGTCGGTGATGCCGAGCAGGGTGAACACCCGCTTCTGCACGTCGCCGCGGTGGATACGGATCGAGCCGCCGCCGATTTCGTTGCCGTTGCAGACGATGTCGTACGCGTACGCCAGCGCCTCGCCCGGCGCGGACTCGAACTTGTCGATCCACTCCTCGTTGGGCGAGGTGAACGGGTGGTGCACCGCGGTCCAGGCGCCCTCGACGATCCCCTCGCCGGGGACGTCGACCGGCTCGAACATCGGCGCGTCCACGACCCAGCAGAACGCCCAGGCGGACTCGTCGATCAGGTTCGCCCGCTTGGCGATCTCGATGCGGGCCGCGCCGAGCAGCTCCTGGGAGTGGCGGCGGGTGCCCGCGGCGAAGAACACCGCGTCGCCGGGCTTGGCGCCGACCGCGTCGGCCAGGCCGGCCAGGTGCGCCTCGGACAGGTTCTTGGCGACGGGGCCGCGGGCCTCGCCGGTCTCCGCGTCGAGCACCACGTAGGCCAGGCCGCGGGCGCCGCGCGCCTTGGCCCAGTCCTGCCAGCCGTCGAGCTCCTTGCGGGTCTGCGCCGCGCCGCCGGGCATGACCACCGCGCCGACGTACTCGGCCTGGAACACCCGGAACTCGGTGCCCTCGAAGTAGCGGGTCAGCTCGGTCAGCTCGACCGCGTAGCGCAGGTCGGGCTTGTCGGAGCCGTAGCGGTTCATCGCGTCGTGGTACGTGATGCGCGGGATCGGGTTCGGGATCTCGTAGTCGGCCAGCTCGCGCCACAGCGCGCCGACGATGGCCTCGCCGAGCTCGATCACGTCGTCCTGGGTCACGAACGACATCTCGATGTCGAGCTGGGTGAACTCGGGCTGCCGGTCGGCCCGGAAGTCCTCGTCGCGGTAGCAGCGCGCGATCTGGTAGTAGCGCTCCATGCCGGCCACCATCAGCAGCTGCTTGAACAGCTGCGGCGACTGCGGCAGCGCGTACCAGGCGCCGGGCTGCAGCCGGACCGGGACCAGGAAGTCGCGGGCGCCCTCGGGGGTGGAGCGGGTCAGCGTGGGCGTCTCGATCTCCAGGAAGTCGCGCGCGCCCAGCACCTCGCGGGCGATCGCGTTGGCCCGCGAGCGCAGCCGGATCGCCCGGGCCTGGTTGGCCCGGCGCAGGTCCAGGTAGCGGTGGCGCAGGCGCGCCTCCTCGCCGACGGTGACGTGCTCGTCGATCGGGAACGGCAGCGGCGCGGCCTCGCTGAGCACGGTCAGCTCGGTGACGGTGACCTCGATCGCGCCGGTCGGCAGCTCGGGGTTCTCGTTGCCCTCGGGACGCAGCCCGACGGTGCCGGTGACCTTGACGCAGTACTCGTTGCGCAGCGCGTGCGCCTGGGCCTCGTCGCGGAACACGATCTGCACGACGCCCGAGGCGTCGCGCAGGTCGATGAAGGTCACGCCGCCGTGATCACGTCGCCGGGCCACCCAGCCGGCGAGGGTGACGCTCTGGCCGGCGTGCTCGGCACGCAGACTGCCAGCGGTGTGGGTACGGATCACGATGACTCTCCTCGGACTGCGGATGCGCGCCGCCATGCAGACGGGTACGGCGCCAGAGGTCATTCTCGCACGTGCCCCGGTCGCGCCCGCCGCGAGCGCGGCCTACCTCAAATCCGCCTGAAGAGGTGCCGAAGAAGCCCTCAACGGCCGCGCCGCGGCGGCGGCACGTTGCGAGGCTCGTTCACATGGACCCCGCGGGCGCTAATCGACGACCGTCACCTGGGCGTACGGCCGCCCCTCCCACCAGATCGCGTCGACGATGATCTGGCGGGCGCTGTTGTGGAACTGGACCACCACCCGGTCCGGGCCCGGCTGGGAGGTGGCGACGCGGTAGTCGCCGCGCGGCGTCGCCGACACCAGGTGCACCTGCTCGTGGGCGATGCGCACCACCGCGGTGCCGCCCTCGGTCGGGAAGCTGCGCAGGTACGAGCGCGACCCGTCGGACTCGGTGAACACCTGCCAGCCGTCGACGGTCTCCGGCGCGGGCGCCTGCGACGGCTTCGGGGCGGGCTTGCCGGCCGACGGCGAGACCCGCACCGTGGCGGGCGACGACGGCGGCCGGACGGAAGCGGACGGCGACGGTGTGACCGAGGCGGCGGTGGGCACCGGGCGCGACGGGGCGGGGAGCGGGCTCGGCTGCCCGGCCAGCGCCTCCACCCGCAGCGGCACCGGCTCCGGCACGGCCGCGGCCAGCACCGGGCGCAGGCCCACCCAGACCACCGACGCCGACAGCGCGGTCACCGCGGCCCAGCCGCAGACGTACGCCGCCGACCTCATCGCAACCGGCCACCCCGAACCCATCCCGCTATCCAACACCTTCCGATACGGTGCCAGCCATGCCCCTCGTACTCGTCGTGGAGGATGACCCCGCCATTCGCGACGCACTCGGCAACGCCCTGACCGTCGCCGGCTACGCCGTGCAGACCGTCGGCACCGCGCTGCAGGGACTGCGCTCGCTGACCAGCGAACGCAGCGAACGGCCCGACCTGGTCATCCTCGACCTCGGTCTGCCCGATCTGGACGGTGCCGACGCGCTGCGGATGATGCGCGCCGTCAGCGACGTGCCGGTCATCGTGGCCACCGCCCGCCGCGGCGAGCACGACGCGATCCGGCTGCTCAACTCCGGCGCCGACGACTACATGACCAAACCGTTCTCCGCCGCGCACGTCACCGCCCGGGTGGCCGCGGTGCTGCGGCGCAGCCGGCCGCACAACGAGGCCCCCGACACCGTCGTCGAGATCGGGCCGCTGCGCCTGGACGAGAGCACGCGGCTGGTCACCCTGCACGGCACCCCGCTGACCCTGACCCGCAAGGAGTACGACGTGCTGGCCTACCTCGCCGCCCGCGTGGGGCGCGTGGTGACCCGCCGGGAGCTGTTCACCGAGGTCTGGCAGCAGCCGTTCGTCGGCGCCGACCAGACCCTCGACGTCCACCTGTCCTGGCTGCGCCGCAAGCTCGGCGAGACCGCGGCGCAGCCGCGCATGCTGCGTACCATCCGCGGGGTCGGCGTCATGCTGGTGCCACCGTCGTGAGGGCGACCCTGGCCCGCGGCGCGCTGGCCGTCACCTCCATGGTGGCGCTGGCCTTCCTCGTGCCGCTGGCGCTGGTCACCCGGCAGATCGCCGAGGACCGGGCGCTGCTCGACGCCCGGCAGCAGGCCGCCGCCGTGGTCACCGCGCTCGCCGTGTCCACCGATCCGACGGTGCTCAGCCGGGCCATGGCCGCCACCGCCGACGGCCCCCGGCAGCGGCTCGCGGTGCACCTGCCCGGCGGCGTCACCCTGGGCACGCGCCGGGCCACCGCCAGCGACGTGGCGCTGACCGCCAGCCGGGGCGGCTCGCTCACCGCCCCGGTCGACGACGGGCTGGTCTACCTGCAGCCCGCCGCCCTCGACGGCGGCCGCAGCGCGGTCGTCGAGGTGTACGTCCCCGAGGCCGACCTGTCCCGCGGCGTCGCCACCGCCTGGTGGTCCATGGGCGCGCTGGCCGCGCTGCTGGTGGCGATCTCGGTCGGGCTGGCCGACCGGCTCGGCTGGCGGGTCGTCGGCGCGACGCGCCAGCTGGCCCGGGCCTCGAAGGCGGTCGGCTCCGGCGACCTCACCGTGCGGGTCATCCCGGCCGGCCCGCCCGACCTGGTCGAGGTCGGCGAAGCGTTCAACAGCATGGCCGGCCGGCTCAGCTCCGTCATCGACGCCGAGCGCGAGCGCGCCGCCGACCTGTCCCACCGCCTGCGTACGCCGCTGACCGCACTGCGGCTGGACTGCGACGCGCTGCCGCCCGGCCCCGCCGCCGACCGCATGCGCCAGGCGGTGGAGGCGCTCGACGCCGAGATCGACGCGATCATCGCCGGCGCCCGCCGCACCGCCGCCGAGCGCGCCGCCGAGGAGACCGACCTGGTGGACGTGGTCGCCGACCGGCTGGCGTTCTGGGCCGTGCTGGCCGAGGACCACGGGCGGCCGTGGCAGGTCGTCGCCGGCGACAGCCCGGTGTGGCTGCCGGTGCCGCGCACCGACGCGATCGGCGCGGTGGACGCGCTGATCGGCAACATCTTCCGGCACACCCCGCACGGCACCGGGTTCCGCGTCACGGTCACGTCGCAGGCGATGGTGGTCGAGGACGCCGGACCGGGCATCCCCGACCCCGATGCGGCGCTGCGGCGCGGGGTCAGCGGCGGCGGATCCACCGGCCTCGGCCTGGACATCGTGTGCCAGCTGGCCCGCCAGGCGGGCGGCGACGTGGCCGTGGACCGCGGCGACCTGGGCGGCGCCCGGATCACCGTCACCCTCAGCCCGCTGCCCGACTCCCCCGCCGAGCCGGCCCCCATCCCAGCCCTCCGCTTCCGCCGCGGCCGCCCCACCTGACCCGCCCCACCCACAGCACCCCGCACACCGCCGCACCCGGGCACGCGCTGCGCACGACGGTCAGCGCGGTCAGCGCGGTCAGCGCGGTCAGCGCGGTCAGCGCGGTCAGCGCGGTCAGCGCGGTCAGCGCGGTCAGCGCGCTTCGAATAGACGTTGGCCTATCTGGATGACGAATTGATGATCCAACTCATCCAGATAGGCCAACGTCTATGGCAAAACGGGGTGGGGGGTGGCGGGTCAGGCGCCGGCGAGGGCTTCGGCGGCGGCGCGGCCGCAGACCGTGGCGGCGCCGTACGTGGCGAGGTGGACCGCGCCCACCGGGGCGCCGTGGCGTACGCCCATCTCGACCACCACGGTCTCGGGGCGGGCGGCGACGACGGCGTCGATGAGCTGGGCGAGCCACGGGTGGCGGTGCGGGTCGCGGCAGACCAGCACGGGCACGCGCCCGTCCGCCCCGGCGAGCACGTCGGCGACGGTCGCCTCCTCGCCGAGCCGGACCACCGTGGTGTCGGGGCGCAGCGCGCGCAGCGGGGCGCCGACGCCCCACGGCGTACGCGCCTCGATGGCGAGGTTGGTGACGGTGCTGAACTCGACCACGTGCGCGGGGGCGGCCAGCGGGAGCCGGTCGGCGCCGGTGACGGCCAGCGCCCGGCGGGCCGCCTCCAGCCCCACCTCGGGCCGGCCGGACTCGTGCCAGCGGGCCGTCGCGGTGGCGCGTGCCCCGCGCAGGGCGGCGCTCTCGGCGGCGAACGCGGCGACCCGGGAGGCCGCCTCGGCCAGCCGCTCCTCGGGCAGCTCGCCGCTGATCACGGCGTCGACGATGCTGGTGCGCAGCAGCTCGACGGCGCTCTCGTCGGCGGTCTCGCCGCCCACGCAGATCGCGTCGGCGCCGCCCGCGATGGCCAGCGCGGCCGCGCCGCCGAGGCCGTAGCGCTGGGAGACCGAGGCCATCTCGATGCCGTCGGTGACCACGAGGCCCTTGAAGCCGAGCTGCTCGCGCAGCAGGTCGATGAGGACCGAGCGGCTCATCGTGGCGGGGCGCTCCGGGTCGAGCGCGGGCACAAGCAGGTGTGCGGTCATCACGGCGCGCACCCCGGCGTCGATGGCGGCGGTGAACGGCGGCAGCTCGATGCCGGCCAGCCGGGCCGCGTCGACCTCGATGATCGGCAGGCCGTGGTGGGAGTCGATGCCGGTGTCGCCGTGGCCGGGGAAGTGCTTGGCGCAGGCGGCCACGCCGGCCGACTGCAGGCCGCGCACCCAGGCGGCGGTGTGCCGGGCGACCAGGGCCGGGTCGGCGCCGAAGGAGCGTACGCCGATGACGGGGTTGGCCGGGTTGTTGTTGACGTCGGCGGCGGGCGCGTAGTCGAGGGTGACCCCGGCGGCGGCTAGCTGCGCGCCGATGTCGGCGGCGACGGCCTCGGTGAGCGCGGGGTCGTCGACCGCGCCGAGCGCGTGGTTGCCGGGGCGGCGGCTGCCCTGCTCGAAGTCGAGCCGGGTCACATCGCCGGACTCCTCGTCCACCGCGATGATGACGTCGGGGTTCTCCGCGGCCAGGGCCGCGGTGAGCGCGGCGACCTGCTCGGGGTCGACGATGTTGCGGGCGAACAGCACCACTCCGCCGAGTCCGCCGGCCAGCCGGCGGCGCAGCCAGTCGGGCGGCGTGGTGCCGACGAAACCGGGCTGGAGCACCGCGTCGGCCAGCCGGAGCAGACCACGATCGTGCAGGTGGGGCCGCTGCCCCGGCGCCGTGGTGGTGGCCAGCGCCGGGGACGTGCGGTGGTCTGTCGTGGTCATGCGGGTACGGCCCCCGTTTCAGAGTCGAGAGCCACACACTATTACTTAAGTTTCCTAATTAAAAGTCCCCTCCACCACCGGGATGAGGTCAACCTCCGGCGGGGTCCAGTTCGCCGCCGACGCCTCGACCTGTTCGCCCGAACGGATGTCCTTGACGGTGTCGGCCGCGCCCTCGGCGCCGGGGAACCAGACGTACGGGATGCCCCGCCGGTCGGCGAACTTGATCTGCTTGCCGAACTTGGCCGCGCTCGGCGACACCTCGGTCGCGATGCCCCGGGCGCGCAGCTGGGCGGCGATGCGGTCGCTGCCCCGGCGCTCCTCCTCGGTGCCCACCGCGACCAGGACCGCGGTCGGCACCGAGCGGCTCGCGGTGAGCGCGTTCTCGCCGAACAGCACGCCGAGCAGGCGGCTGACGCCGATGGACAGGCCGACACCGGGGAACCGGTCGCTGCCGGAGGTGGCGAGGTTGTCATAGCGGCCGCCGGAGCAGAACGAGCCGAAGCGCTCCAGCCCGGCCAGCTGCGTCTCGTACACGGTGCCGGTGTAGTAGTCCAGCCCGCGCGCGATCTTCAGCTCGGCGCGGCACAGCCCCGGCGAGTGCGCGGCGGCGGTCTCGACCACCGCGGCCAGCTCGGCCAGGCCCTCGTCCAGCAGCGGGTCGGTGACGCCCAGCTTGCGCACCTCGTCGACGAACGAGGCGTCCGCGGCGGAGATCTCCGACAGCGCGAGCACCAGCTTCGCCTGCGACTCGGTGACGCCCAGCGGCGCCAGCTCGGCGGCGACCCCGGCCGGGCCGATCCGGTCCAGCTTGTCCACCACGCGCATCACCGCCTCCGGGTCCACCAGGTCGAGACCCTGGTAGAAGCCCTGCAGCACCTTGCGGTTGTTGACCTGGATGGTCGGCTTGGGCAGCGGCAGGCCGGCCAGCACGTCGCCGATCACCAGCGGCAGCTCGGCCTCGTAGTGCGCGGGCAGCGTGTCGCGGTCCACGATGTCGATGTCGGCCTGGGTGAACTCGCGGTAGCGGCCCACCTGCGGCCGCTCACCCCGCCACACCTTCTGGATCTGGTAGCGGCGGAACGGGAAGTGCAGCTTGCCAGCGTTCTCCAGCACGAAGCGGGCGAACGGCACGGTCAGGTCGAAGTGCAGGCCGAGGCTCGCGTCGGAGGCGTCGCTGCTGTCGGCCTGCAGCCGGCGCAGCACGTACACCTCCTTGGAGGTCTCGCCCTTGCGCAGCAGCTGGTCCAGGGGCTCGACGGCGCGGGTCTCCAGCGAGGCGAAGCCGTAGAGCTCGAAGGTGCGGCGGATGTGGTCGAGGAAGCGCTGCTCGATGATGCGCTGCGCGGGCAGCCACTCCGGGAAGCCGGACAGCGGCGTGGGCTTGCTCATGGGGAAGTCACTCCTGGAAGGAAGAAAGTCTGCGGGCTACAGGCCGCGGCGCGGGGCGTCGCCCACCGTCTGCAGGTTCTGCAGGAACGGGTTGCGCGCGCGCTCGCGGCCGATCGTGGTCGAGGGCCCGTGGCCGGGCAGCACGACGGTCTCGTCGGCCAGGGTCAGCACCTTGTCGCGCAGGCTCTCGGTCATGCGCGCCATGCTGCCGCCCGGCAGGTCGGTGCGCCCGATGCTGTCGCGGAAGAGCACGTCGCCGGTGAAGCACAGCGGCTCGCCCTCCGCGCCCGGCATGCGGAACATCACCGACCCGCCGGTATGGCCCGGGGCATGGTCGACCGTGATCTCGAGCCCGGCCAGCTTCATCACGGCGCCGTCGGTCAGCTCGGCGACGTCGTCGGGCTCGGTGTACGGCAGCCGGCCGCCGAACATCGCGCTCAGGTCGACCGAGAGCGCCTTGGCCGGGTCGGCCAGCAGCTCGCGGTCGGCCGGGTGGATCCAGGCGGTGATGCCGCGCGCGCCGCAGACGGGTGCGACGGAGAAGGTGTGGTCCAGGTGCCCGTGGCTGAGCATGACCGCGGCCGGGTGCAGCCGGTGCTCGGCGAGGACCGACTCCAGCTGGTCCAGCACGCCGATGCCCGGGTCGATCACCACGCACTGCTCGCCGGGCGCGCTCGCGACCACATAGCAGTTGGTCCCGAACGCCTGCGCCGGAAAGCCCACCACAAGCACGACAAAACCCCTCTCCGCAGACCTCAGCGACCAGCCTAGTGCGCGCGCGTACGGCCGCCGTCCACGGCACGGCGCGCGCCTGTGGCGATCATCCGTCACAGAACGCGGACGGGCATACGTGTTTCTCAGCGTTTACCCGTACACTCGCTCGGACGTGTGGCGCGGCCCACGCGCGTGCCTGAAGATAGGCCGGGCGGCGCGTGATGCGACACACACCCCTTAACGTGATAAAGGTGACACAGCGGACACGGTTCGCTGCGGTCAATGGTGACAGGAGGAGCTCGGGTGGCTTCCAGCAATACCCGACAGCGCAAGCTGGCCCGCGCCAAGGTCGACCGGCAGCTGGCTCGCCGGGCTGACCAGGAGCGCCGTTCGCGCCAGCTCAAGGCAGTCTTCGGCGGGCTGCTCGCGCTCGCTCTCGTCGGCGTGCTCGGCGCCTGGACCCTCGGCGCGTTCGACGAGAAGCCCGCGGAGACGGTGGCCGAGACGTGCCCCTGGAACCCGCTGGACGTGTCGGCCAACGCGAACCTGAAGGACGTGGGCAAGCCCGCGGCGACCGGCATGCCGGAGTCCGGCACCTCCGCGATGACCGTCGCCTTCGGCAGCGGCAACGTGGTCGCCGAGCTCGACCGCACCAACGCCCCGTGCGGCGCGGCGAGCCTGAAGTACCTGGCCGACAGCGGCTTTTACAACGACACCAAGTGCCACGAGCTGACCCACGGCGACGGCGCCTTCGCGCTGGCCTGCGGCGACCCGTCGGGCACCGGCACCGGCGGCGCGGCGTACTCCTGGTGGAACGAGAACGCGCCGGCCGACGCGCCCGCGGCCGACCCGTCCGCGGCGGCCGCGGCCACCAGCGGCGCGAGCCCGAGCACCGGGACCACCCCGGCGGCCAGCCCGAGCGCCGCCACGGCGGTCCGCTACCCGGCCGGCACGGTCGCGATGCTGCCCAACATCAGCGGCAGCCAGTTCCTGATCTTCTACCAGGACTCCACGACGGCCACGAACTACTCCATCGTCGGCAAGCTGACCTCCGGCCTCGACGTGGTCAAGAAGATCGCCCAGGCCGGCACCACCGCCAACGAGGCGGGCGCGGACACCAAGCCGAAGCAGGACGTCGTCATCAAGACCCTGACCGTGGTCGACACCACCGCCCCGGCCACCACCCCGTCGGCCCCGGCCACCCCGGCGCCGTCCGGTTCGGCCCCCGCGCCCAAGCCGTCCGCGTCCGCCCCGGCCGCAAAGCCTTCCGCGTCGGCCTCGGCCGCGAGTTGATCAGCAGTTAGCAGGAGGACATTCCCGTGAGTTCCACGATTCAGCGCCAGCGCCAGGCAGCCCGCGCGCGGCTCGAGCGTCAGATGGGCGAGCGGCTGGAAGAGGCCCGCAAGCGTAAGCAGCGCAACGCCGTGATCGGTGCCGCGCTCGCTCTGCTGCTCGTCGTCGGTGGCACCATCTGGCTGGTCACCGCCTTCTCCGGCGACGACACGCAGACCCCGGCGGCGGGCGCGCCGGCCCCCGACGGCGCCGCGTGCGTCTGGACGCCGGACGACGCCAAGGCGAACCCGAACCTCAAGGACGTCGGCACGCCGCCGACCGAGGCGATCGCCAAGGGCACCCAGACCATGGCGATCACCACGAACCTCGGCGTCGTCGAGGTCGAGATGAACACCGCCAAGGCGCCCTGCACCGCGGCGAGCATGACCTACCTGGCGGGCAAGAACTTCTTCGACAACAGCAAGTGCCACCGCCTCACCACCGAGGGCATCAAGGTGCTGCAGTGCGGCGACCCGTCCGCCACCGGCATGGGCGGCCCGGCCTACAAGCTCGCCGAGGAGAACCTGCCCAACGTCACCGACCCGAGCACCGCCTACCCGGTGGGCACGGTCGCCATGGCCAAGGCCGAGGCGCCCGGCAGCACCGGCAGCCAGTTCTTCCTGGTGTGGGGCGACACCCCGCTGCCGTCGCAGTACACCGTGCTGGGCAAGATCACCAAGGGCCTGGACATCGTGCAGAAGGTGGGCGCCGCGGGCGCGGTCGACAAGGACGGCAAGGCCGTTCCGGACGGCTCGCCGAAGACCCCGGTCACCATCACGTCGGTGAAGGTGACGCCGGCCGCGAGCTGACCCGCGGATGAGCGCAGGACGAGGGCGGGGCCTGGTGGCCCCGCCCTCGTCGTATGTGCGCGGCGTCCACTTCGGGCGCACGTCACGGTGCGGCGCCCGAAGGCGCTACGCTGCGGGTCCCCGCCGTGACAGGAGCAGCGGGTCCCCGCTGTGACAGGAGACGTCGTGGCCACCCCGCCCTGGACCCCCGAGAACCTTCCGCAATCCACTCCCACCGCGCAGGCCAAGGGCACCAGCGGCGCGCTCGTCGCCGTGGTGGTCGCCGCCATCGTGGCCGTGCTGCTCTGCGTCGTGCTCGCCGCCGTCGTGCTGATCGTGCGGCTGAACTCCGGGTCCGGGCCCGGCGCCGACGGCGCCCCGGCCGCGGCACCGGGCGCCGGGCGGCCGTCACCGGGCGCCGGCCGCTGCGACTGGCTGCCCGCCGACACCGCGGGCAACCCGCACCTGAAGGACGCCGGGCTGCCGGCGTCGGATCCGCCGTCGCCGGCCTCGGCGGGCACGGCCACGATGCGCACCGGCCAGGGCGTCATCACGTTCGAGCTGGACGCCGCCAAGGCGCCCTGCGCCGTGGCCAGCCTGACCCACCTGGCCGGGCGGGGCTACTTCGACGGCACCCGGTGCCACCGGCTGACCACCGCGGGCATCCACGTGCTGCAGTGCGGCGACCCGAGCGGCACCGGCATGGGCGGGCCGACCTACCGCTTCGCCGAGGAGAACCTGCCCAACGTCACCGACCCGAACGCGGCCTACCCGGTGGGCACCGTCGCGATGGCCAAGACGTCGGCGCCGAGCAGCACGGGCAGCCAGTTCTTCATCGTCTGGGGCGACACCGTCATCCCCTCGGAGTACACGGTGCTCGGCCGGGTCACCTCGGGCCTGGAGGTGGTCCAGGCGATCGGCGCGGCAGGCGCCGTCGACCCCGCCGGGAACGCCTCGCCCGACGGCGCCCCGAAGAACCCGGTCGTCATCAGCGCCCTGACCGTCGCACCCTGACGACAGACCGAGGCCCCGTCCGTGCCGTCCGGCACAGGCGGGGCCCCGTCGTGGTACGCGTCAGGCGCCGGAGGTGACGCGGTAGGCGTCCATCACGCCCTCCACGCCGCGGACGGCGTTGAGCAGGTGGCCCAGGTGCTTCGGGTCGGCCATCTCGAAGCTGAACCGGCTCACCGCGATCCGGTCGCGGGTCGTGGTGACCGTCGCGGACAGGATGTTCACCCGCTCCTCGCTCAGCGCGCGGGTGATGTCGGCCAGCAGCTTGTGCCGGTCCAGCGCCTCGACCTGGATGGCGACCAGGAACATCGAGCCCGCGGTGGGCTTCCAGGTCACCTCGACCATCCGCTCCGGCTGCGCCTTGAGGTCCGGCGTGTTCACGCAGTCCTCGCGGTGCACGCTGATCCCGCCGGAGCGGGTCATGAAGCCGTACACCTGGTCGCCGGGCACCGGCGTGCAGCAGCGGGCCAGCTTGATCCAGACGTTGGACACGCCCTTGACCGCGACACCCGGATCATGACCGGGCGCCCGGGTCCGGCTGGGCCGGGTCGGGATGGTGGACTCGGCAATGTCCTCGACCGCGCCCTCCTCGCCGCCGTACCCGGCGACCAGGCGCTGCACCACCGACTGGGCCGACACCTGGCCCTCGCCGACCGCCGCGTAGAGCGAGGTGATGTCGCTCAGGTGCAGCTCGCGCGCGATGGCCAGCAGCCCGCCCGCGGTCAGCAGGCGCTGCAGCGGCAGGCCCTGCCGGCGCATGGCGCGGGCCAGCGAGTCCTTGCCCGCGTCGATGGCCTCGTCGCGGCGCTCCTTGTTGAAGTACTGCCGGATCTTCGTGCGCGCCCGCGAGGACTTGACGAAGCCCAGCCAGTCCTGCGTGGGGCCGGCGCTCTCCGACTTGGACGTGAAGATCTCCACCACGTCGCCGTTGGACAGCACCGACTCCAGCGGCACCAGCTTGCTGTTGACCCGCGCGCCGATGCAGCGGTGGCCCACCTCGGTGTGCACCGCGTAGGCGAAGTCCACCGGCGTCGAGCCGTTGGGCAGCGCGATGACCTCGCCCTTCGGCGTGAAGACGAAGACCTCCTGGCTGGACAGGTCGTGGCGCAGGGCGTCGAGGAACTCGCCCGGGTCGGACGTCTCCCGCTGCCAGTCCAGCAGCTGCCGCAGCCAGGTCATGCCGTCGATGTGGCTGGACGGGCCGACCACGGTCGAGCTGCTGCTCTTGGCGCCCTCCTTGTACTTCCAGTGCGCCGCGATGCCGTACTCCGCGGTGCCGTGCATCGCGTGGGTGCGGATCTGCATCTCCACCGGCTTGCCGTTGGGCCCGATCACGGTCGTGTGCAGCGACTGGTAGAAGTTCATCTTCGGCATGGCGATGTAGTCCTTGAACCGGCCGGGGACCGGTTGCCAGGCCGCGTGGATCACGCCGAGCGCCGCGTAGCAGTCGCGCACGGTGTCCACCAGGATGCGCACGCCGACGAGGTCGTAGATCTCGTTGAAGTCCCGCCCCCGCACGATCATCTTCTGGTAGATCGAGTACAGGTGCTTGGGCCGGCCGGTCACCTTCGCGTTGATCTTCGAGCCGCGCAGGTCGGACTGCACCCGCTCGGTGACCTGGCGCAGCAGGTTGTCCCGCTGCGGGGTGTGGTCGGAGACCAGCCGCTGGATCTCCTTGAACCGCTTCGGGAACAGCGTCGCGAAGGACAGGTCCTCCAGCTCCCACTTCACGGTGTTCATACCGAGGCGGTGCGCCAGCGGGGCCAGGATCTCCAGCGTCTCGCGCGCCTTCTGCTCCCGCTTGGCCTGCGGCAGGAAGGTGAGCGTACGCATGTTGTGCAGCCGGTCGGCGAGCTTGACCACCAGCACCCGGGGGTCCTTGGCGGTGGACACGACCATCTTGCGGATCGTCTCGGCCTTGGCCGAGTCGCCCAGCTTCACCTTGTCCAGCTTGGTGACGCCGTCCACCAGCAGCGCGACCTCGTCGCCGAAGTCGGCCTTGGCCTGCTCCAGCGTGTAGGGCGTGTCCTCGATGGTGTCGTGCAGCAGCGCGGCGACCAGCGTGGTGGTGTCCATGCCCAGGTCGGCCAGGATGCTGGCGACCGCGAGCGGGTGCGTGATGTACGGGTCGCCCGACTTGCGGAACTGGCCCTCGTGCCACTGCCGGGCCGTCTCGTAGGCCTTCTGCAGGACCCGGATCTCGGCCTTGGGGTGCGCCGCGCGGTGCGCCGCGATCAGCGGCTCCAGCTCCTCGCTGACGCTGGCGGACTGCCAGGGCGCGTTGAAGCGCGACAGGCGCGCGCGGACCCGGCGGCCCGAGGGCACGCTGCTGAACATGCCGAGCTGGTTGGTGCCGGGCGCGGCCCGCACCTCCGGCGCGGTGTTGCGGTCCTCAGCGCCCCGGTCGGGCTCGGCGGCGGTGTCGTCGCGGCCCGGGAAGGGCAGCACGGCCGCTTCGCGCTTGGCGTCCTTGGCGGTGCCCTTCGCCGCGGTGGACCCGGTCCCGGCCTGCGACGACTCCGCCACGGCCACGTTCGGGACGGATTCGGAAGACAACGGCCGCTCCTTCGGTGAGGTTCGGATAGCCCATGCTACCTGGGATCGGGCTTGCCGGCCGATTTGCCGGAGGAGCGTACCGCCCCGGTCGCAGCCGGGGTGGTCGCGCGTGGTGGCCGTCACCCGCCCGGGTGCCCGGCCACGCCTGCGCCGTAGTGCCCCGCCCGGGCCGCGGCGAAACGCGGGACGCCCACGGAGTACGCGGACCCCGCGGGTCGGCGGTTACAGGCGCAGCAGCGCGTGCACCGGGCGCTCGCCGAGGCGCTCGCGGCCGCCCAGGAAGCCCAGCTCGATCAGCACGACGAAGCCGGCCAGCTCGCCGCCCGCGCGCTGGACCAGGTCCAGGGTCGCGTCGGCGGTGCCGCCCGTGGCGAGCACGTCATCGACGACCAGCACGCGCTGGCCGGGCCGGAACGCGTCCTCGCTGATCTCCAGGGTGGCGGTGCCGTACTCCAGGGCGTATGAGGCCGCGTGTGCCACTCTGGGCAGTTTCCCGGCCTTGCGCACCGGCACCACGCCCACGCCCGCGGCGTACGCCACGGCGGCGGCCAGCACGAACCCGCGCGCCTCCACGCCCACGACCACGTCGAAGGTGCCGTCGTAGCGCGTCACGATCGCGTCGATCACGCCGCGGAACGCCTTCGGGTCGGCGAACAGCGGGGTGAGGTCCTTGAAGAGGACGCCCGTCTTGGGGAAGTCCGCCACGTCGACGACCATGTCGGCGACGAGCGCCGCGGTGGCGGGCCCGCTGTCACCCTGGATGAGCTCGTTGGTCACGGGCACACCCTAGTACGAACAGGGCCCGGAAAGGGCCGAGGCCCGGCGTCCCTCGCGGGACACCGGGCCTCGGTCTGCGTTGTCGCAGGTCAGCGACGCTTGCCGGCGGGACGCCCGGCGGGGCGGCCGCTCTTGGCGCCGGCGGGCTTGGCGCCCGCCTTCGGCGCCGCGGTGCCCGCGCCCACGGCCACCGGCTGCGCCGGCAGGTCGCTCGCCGCGGCCTTGGCCGGAGCGTTGCGCCGCGCCAGCACCCGCTGAGTGTGGTTGGCGATCTTCGGGTCCATCTCCTTCAGCCACACCAGCACCGGGGTGGCGAAGAACAGCGACGAGTAGATCGCGGTGCCCATACCGATGAACAGCACCAGGCCGAGGTCCTTCAGCGTGCCCGCGCCCAGCAGGCCGGCGCCGATGAACAGCAGGCCGCCGACCGGCAGCAGCGCCACCAGACCGGTGTTGATGGACCGCATCAGGGTCTGGTTCACGGCGAGGTTCGCGGCCTCGCCGTACGTCGTGGTGCTGCTGCCCGTGATGCCGCGGGTGTTCTCCTGCACCTTGTCGAACACGACCACGACGTCGTAGAGCGCGTAGCCGAGGATCGTCAGGAAGCCGATCACCGTCGACGGGGTGACCTCGAAGCCGACCAGCGCGTACACCGCGGCGGTGAACGCCAGGTCGAACACCAGCGAGGCGACCGCGGCCGCGGCCATCCGCCACTCGAACCGGAAGATCAGGTAGACGCTGACCACCGCGATGAAGATGACCAGGCCGATGAGGGCCTGCTCGGTGACCTGCTCACCCCACGCCGGGCTGACCCGGTTGTCGCTGACGGTGCCGGCGTCGATCTTCAGCGCCGCCGCGACCTTCTCCTTGACCTCCAGCGTCTGGGCCTGCTCCAGCACGGCGCTGCGCACCGCGTAGATGCCCTGGCCGATCTGGGTGGCGGGCTGCACCTCGGTGCCCGGGGCGACCGCCTCGATCGCCTCGTTGACCGCGGTCTCGACCTGGACGAGCGTGCCGGCCGAGGTCGGCACGGTGAACTCGTTGCCGCCCTCGAACTCGATGCCCGGCTTGAAGCCGATCAGCGACAGGGCCAGGATCGCGATCAGCAGCACGCCGCCGGCCACGCCGAACCACAGCTTGCGCCGCCCGACGATCTGGAGCCCGGCGTCACCCCGGTAGAGGCGGGTTGCGAGACCACTCATCACTTAGCCTCCTTGGCTTCGTGCAGCACGCGGCCCAGGCCGCTGACGCGCGGGGAAAGGAACGCGTCGGTACGCGCGAACATCGTCATGATCGGGTGGCGGAAGAGGAACACCACGATCAGGTCGATCAGGGTCGCCAGACCCAGCGCGAAGGCGAAGCCCGCCACGACGCCGGAGGAGACCAGGTAGAGCACCAGTGCGGCCATCAGCGAGATCGCGTTGGCGGTCAGGATCGTCTTGCGGGCGCGGACCCAGGCCCGCGGCACCGCGCTGCGCGGGCTGCGGCCCTCGCGGATCTCGTCCTTGAGGCGCTCGAAGTAGATGACGAACGAGTCCGCCGCGACGCCGAGCGAGACGATGAAACCGGCGATACCGGCCAGCGTCAGGGTGAAGCCCATCTCCCGGCCCAGGAACACCAGCGCCAGGAAGGTCAGCACGGCCGACAGCACCAGCGACAGGAAGATGACCGTGCCCAGCAGGCGGTAGTAGAAGAACGAGTAGATGACGACCAGCAGCATGCCGATGCCGGCCGCGAGCAGACCGCCCTTGAGGTGCTCGCCGCCCAGGGTCGGGGTGATGGTCTGCGCCTCCTGCGGCACGAACGTCATCGACAGCGAGCCGTAGTTCAGGTTGTTCGCCAGGTCGCCGGCGGTCGCGGCGGTGAAGTCACCTTGGATGACGGAGTCGTCACCGAGCACGCCCTGGATGACCGGCGAGGAGATGATCTTGTTGTCGAGGACCACCGCGACGCGGCACTTGTTCTCCTCGACGACCTCCGCGCTGCACTTGGTGTCGCCCTCGTTCTTGAACGCCTCACGGGTCAGCGCGGTCCACTTGTCCAGGCCCTCGCTGGAGAAGTCCAGCGAGACCACGCGGCGGTTGGTGTTCTGCTCGATCTGCGGCGAGGCCTTGTCGACGTCGGTGCCGGCGACCTTCGCGACGTCGAGCAGGAACTTGGCGCCGGTCTCACAGGCCACGGCCTGCTTGTCCGCCTGGTTGATCGAGCCCGGGGGGCGCTTGTCGAGCTGGTCGCAGGTGATCTGCGGGACGTTGAACTGCACGTTCGGCGGCAGCACGGCCACCTCGGTCGGGCTCAGCGCCTCGAACGGCTTGAACTGCGCGATCACGGCCGGGTCGGTGGCCGGCTCGGTCAGCTTCGCGGCGGCGTCGTACGCGGCCTGGCCGACCTTCGCCTGCACCTGCTGCAGGGTGACGGTGTCACCGGCGGCGGGAGCGGCGGACGGCTTCGGCGCGGCGGCCGGGCTGGCCGAGGCGGCCGGGGCCTTGCTGGCGGCCGGGGTCGGCGTGGGGGTGGCCATCGCGGCGCCGCCACCGGTGCCACCGGCGGCCGGCGACGCGCTCGCCGACGGCTTGGCCGACGTGGCGGGCTTCGGCGAGGAGCTGGCGGCGGCGCTCGGCTTCGGGCTGGCAGGCGCGCTCGGGCTGGCCGACGGGGCGGGCGCGGCGGCCGTGCCGGTGCCGTCGGTCATCTTCAGCACCTTGCGGAAGAAGAGCTGGGAGGCGGCCCCGACATCCTTGATCGCGTCGTCGCCCTTCTTGGCCACCGAGATCACGATGTTCTGGCCGCCCTCGACGACGACCTGCGCCTCGCTCACACCCCGCGCGTCGACGCGCTCGGCGATGATGCGGCGGGCCTGCTCGAGCTCCTGCGCGGTCGGGGGCTGGCCGTCGACGCCGGACTGCGCCCGGAGGGTGACCCGCGAACCGCCGACGAGGTCAAGGCCGAGGTTGGGGGTCAGGCGCTCCTGCCAGCCGCCCTTACCGCCGAACCAGACCGCGCTGGCGAGGATGACGAAGATGGCGCCGAGGAGGGCGAGTTGCCTCCCGGGGCGCATCTGTCCCTGAGGTGGTGCCACGGCTGTCGAGTCTCCCTGGGATGAATGTCGGATGGGGATACGCCACGGCCGCCGCGGAAGCGACCGCCGGCCGTGGCGTGGGGGTCAGCTGCTTACTTCTCTTCCTTGACGGGGTTGTCCACCACGTGCTCGGTCGGCGCCGTGACCTGCTCGGTCACCCGGCCGACGGCCTGGCGCGCGTAGCGGGCGGTCACCCCGGGCGAGATCTCGAGCGTGACGCTCTCATCGTCGGTGGAGACGACCGTGCCGTAGAGCCCACCGATGGTGATGACCTTGTCGCCCGCGCCGAGCGACTTCTGCATCGACTCGGCCTCCTTGCGACGCTTGGCCTGCGGCCGGATGAACATGAAGTACATCAGGCCGAAAAGCAGCGCGAACATGATGATCGTCGGCAACGCGCTGCCGGAATTACCACCCACGATGTGACCTTTCCACAAGGCCCCGCAGCGCGACCCTGCGCGCCTGCGGTGGCGTCTGTCGTCCGTTCGGACCGCGCGAAGTCTAGTCGGTACGCGAGCGATCGCACACTTGCGGTGTAGGTCACGTTAAGATCACGAACGGCAGGTCCGCTACGTGTCCGGCTGGCTGTCGACGGTGAACAGGTCGGGTACCCCCGCGGTACCGGCACCAAAAGTACCATTTGGCGGTTTTTTACCGAGGTGCCGCCACGCGGCAGCGGTCGCGACCCGTCCCCGGGGCGTGCGCGCCAGCAGGCCGGCCCGCACCAGGAACGGCTCGACGACCTCCTCGACCGTGTCCGGCTGCTCCCCCACCGCCACGGCCAGCGTGGACAGCCCGACCGGCCCGCCGCCGAACAGCTCGACCAGCGACACCAGCACCGCCTTGTCGAGCCGGTCCAGGCCCATGTCGTCGACGTCGTACACCTTCAGCGCGGCGCGCGCCGAGGACACGTTGACCACCCCGTCCGAGCGCAGCTCGGCGTAGTCGCGTACACGGCGCAGCAGGCGGTTGGCGATCCGCGGGGTGCCGCGCGAGCGCCCGGCGATCTCCGCGATGCCCTCCTGGGTCGCCGCCACCCCGAGGATGCGGGCCGAGCGGGCCAGCAGCGCGGCCAGCTCCGGCGCGCTGTAGAACTCGAGATGCCCGACGAAGCCGAACCGGTCGCGCATCGGCCCGGTCAGCAGGCCCGCCCGAGTGGTCGCGCCGACCAGCGTGAACGGCTCCACGTCCAGCGGGATCGCGGTGGCGCCGGGACCCTTGCCGACCATGACGTCGACCCGGAAGTCCTCCATCGCGCTGTAGAGCAGCTCCTCGGCGGGTTTGGCGATGCGGTGGATCTCGTCGATGAACAGCACGTCGCCGGCCTGCAGGCTGGTCAGCACGGCGGCCAGGTCGCCCGAGCGCTCGATCGCCGGGCCCGAGGTCATGCGCAGCGCGCCGCCCAGCTCGGCGGCGACGATCATCGCCAGGGTGGTCTTGCCCAGCCCCGGCGAGCCGGAGAACAGGATGTGGTCGGGCGGCGAGCCGCGCCGCAGCGCGCTGTGCAGCAGCACCTCCAGCTGCTCGCGCACCCGCTCCTGGGCCACGAACTCCGCCAGCCGCTTCGGGCGCACCGACGCCTCGGCGTCGCGCTCCTCCGGCGACGCCAGCGGGCTGACCAGCGAGTCGGTCATCGCGTCTTACCCAGCAGCCGGATCGCCTGCTTCAGCAGCACCGGCACGGCCGGGGTCGGGCCGTCGATCGTCTCGGCCACCGCGGTCACCGCCTGGTCGGCCTGGGCCTGGCTCCAGCCCAGCCCGATCAGGCCCTGGCGGACCTGCTCGGTCCACGCCTGCGGGCGGCCGCCCTGGGCCGGCACCGCCGACACCGGGCCGACCTTGTCGCGCAGCTCCAGCACCATGCGCTCGGCGCCCTTCTTGCCGATGCCCGGCACCTGGGTCAGCGTCGAGGTGTCGCCGTGCGAGAGCGCCGCGCGCAGCACGTCGGGGGTGTGCACGGACAGCGCGGCCTGGGCCAGCTTCGGGCCCACCCCGCTGGCCGTCAGCAGCAGCTCGAACAGCTGCTTCTCGTCGTCGTCGGCGAAGCCGAACAGGGTCAGCGAGTCCTCGCGCACGATCAGCGAGGCCGACAGCCGGGCCTGCTGGCCCACCCGCAGCGCGGCCAGCGTGCCCGGCGCGCAGAGCAGGCGCAGGCCCACCCCGCCGACCTCGACCACGGCCGCGTCCGCGCCGACCGAGGCGACGGTCCCCGCCACACTCGCGATCATCACTGCCTGCCCTTCGCCGTACGGATGGCCTCGCTGAGCCGGTCGCGCGTGCCCCCGCGCCAGATGTGGCAGATGGCCAGCGCGAGCGCGTCGGCCGCGTCCGCCGGGCGGGGCGGCGCGTCCAGCCGCAGCAACCGGGTGACCATCGTGGTGACCTGCTTCTTGTCCGCCTGGCCGGAGCCGGTCACCGCCGCCTTCACCTCGCTGGGAGTGTAGGTGCGCACCGGCAGCCCGGCCCGCGCGGCCGCCAGCACCGCCACCGCGGCGGCCTGCGCGGTGCCCATCACCGTGCGCACGTTGTGCTGGCTGAACACCCGCTCCACGGCCACGCTCTCCGGCTGGTGCCGGGCGATCAGCTCGGTCAGGTGGTTGTCGAGGTTGAGCAGCCGGTCGGCGAGGTCGTCGTCGGGATCGGAGGTGACCACGGTGTAGTCCACCATCACGCAGGGCCGGCCGGGCACGCCCTCCACCACGCCGACCCCGCACCGGGTCAGCCCCGGGTCGACGCCGAGCACCCGCCGCTGCCGCACCTGCACCACGCCGCTCCGTCCGCCTCGCCGTACGTGTGTACGACACCCTAGCGGACCCCACCGTCAGCGCCGCCGATCGCCACGGCGCTCCCGGCCGCCCGCCGCGGGCCCGGCGCGCGCCACATGCCTTCCCGCCACACTGTGTGGGCCGCAGCCATGTGCCCGCTCCCACGGTCCTCGTAGTTTCCTGCACCATGACGACCGCGACGCCGCCACTGGTACGACTCGACCTCTCCGGCCGCACCGCACTGGTGACCGGCGCCGGCAGCGGCATCGGCCACGCGTGCGCGGCCCGGCTGGCCCAGGCCGGCGCGAAGGTGCTGGTCGTCGACCGGGACGCGGCGTCCGCCCGGCGGGTCGCCGACGAGATCGGCGGCACCGCCGTGGTGGCCGACCTGGCCGAGCAGGACGCGCTCGACGGCATCGACCCGGCTATCGACGTGGTCGTCAACAACGCCGGGCTGCAGCACGTCGCACCGCTGCAGGACTTCTCCCCCGACCGCTTCACCTACCTGCACCAGGTCATGCTGGTGGCCCCGTTCCGGCTGGTCCGCCGGGCGCTGCCGCACATGTACGCGCAGGGCTGGGGCCGCATCGTCAACATCTCCTCGGTGCACGGGCTGCGCGCGTCGGCGTTCAAGTCGGCGTACGTCTCGGCCAAGCACGGGCTGGAGGGCCTGTCCAAGGTCATCGCCGTGGAGGCGGCGCCCTACGGCGTCACGGCCAACTGCATCAACCCCGCGTACGTGCGCACCCCGCTGGTCGAGGGGCAGATCGCCGACCAGGCACGCACCCACGGCATCGCCGAGTCCGAGGTGATCGAGCGGATCATGCTGGCCAAAGCGGCGATCAAGCGCCTGATCGAGCCCGCCGAGGTCGCCGAGCTGGCCGCGTACCTGTGCACCGACGCCGCCTCGTTCATCACCGGCACGTCGATCGCCATGGACGGCGGCTGGACAGCCCAGTGATCGGCGGGGTAGGAATGCGAGCCATGCCCTCCTCGACCCTGCGGTTCCTGGAACTGCTCGAACGCGAGGCGGCCCCGGTCGAGTTCGAGGGGCCGCTGGTGCAGGCGCGCTCGCGCGGCGCCGGCCCGGACGAGATCGCCGAGCTGGAGGAGGCCAAACTCGCCGCGCTGCGGGTGCGGGCGCTGCTGGAACGCCGCCGCCGCCGTGAGGCGGAGCTGTCCGGCCTCTACGACACCGCGGGCGACCTGGCCGGGCTGCGCGACCTGGACGCGGTGCTGCACGCGATCGTGCACCGGGCCCGCAACCTGCTCGGCACCGACATCGCCTACCTGACCATGAGCGACGACGCCGCGGGCGACGTCTACATGCGGGTCACCGACGGCTCGGTCTCGGCCCGCTTCCAGCGGCTGCGGCTGCCACTCGGCGCCGGGCTGGGCGGGCTGGTCGCACAGACGGGCACGCCGTACGCCACCGCGAACTACCCGGCCGACACCCGCTTCCGGCACACCGGCGAGATCGACGCGGGCGTGGGCGAGGAGGGGCTGGTCGCCATCCTCGGCGTGCCGCTGCGGCTGGGCTCGCGCGTCATCGGCGTGCTGTACGCCGCCAACCGCTCCGAGCGCCCGTTCGCCCGCGAGGAGGTGTCGCTGCTGGTCTCGCTGGCGGCGCACGCCGCGGTCGCGATCGACACGGCGCGCCTGCTCGGCGAGACGCAGGCGGCGCTGACCGAGCTGTCGTCGGCGCATACCAAGATCTCCGCGCACAGCGCCTCCGTCGAGCGCGCCGCGGCGGCGCACGACCGGATGACCGCGCTGGTGCTGCGCGGCGGCGGGGTCGAGGAGGTCGCCGCCGCCGTCACCGACGTGCTCGGCGGGCGCCTGGTCGTGCTGGACGCCGACGGCCGCACCCTCGCCGCGGTCGGCGCGAGCGCGTCCCGCCCCGTCCCCCGCGCCGAGCACGTCGCCGGACCGGCGGCCGGGCACATCGGCGACACCGGCCTCGCCCTTCCCGACCCCGCCGTCGTCGCCGAGGCGCTGGCGGCCTCGCGCACCGACGGCCGGGCGGTGCGCCGCGGCGAGCTCTGGTACGCCGCCGTGGTCGCGGGCGCGGAGAACCTGGGCGCCCTGGTGTGGGCGCCCGAGCACGACACCGGGCAGGACGGCCGGCAGATCCTGGAGCGTGCCGCGCTGGTCACCGCGCTGCTGCTGCTGTTCCGGCGGACCGTCGCCGAGGCCGAGGGCCGGGTGCGCGGCGAGCTGCTCGACGACCTGATCGCCCGGCCGGTGTGCGACCCGGAGTCGCTGCGGACGCGGGCCCGGCGGCTGCAGGTGGACCTGTCCCGCCCGCACGTGCTGGTCGTGGTCGACGACGCCGCGGCCACCTCCGGCCCGGCCCGGCAGCGGGCGGTGTCCTGGGCGCACACCTACGCCGGCACGCACGCCGGGCTGGCCGCCACCCGCGACGGCCGGGTGGTGCTGATGCTGCCCGGCACCGAGGCGGGCGTGCTGGCCCGCGCCGTGGCCCGGGAGCTGGGCCGGGTGCTGGGCCGCCCGGTCACCGCGGGCGCGGCCGGGCCCGCCGCCGACCCGGCGGGGCTCGCGGCGGCGTTCAAGGAGGCCGACCACTGCGCCACCGCGCTGGCCGCGCTGGGCCGCACCGGCGACGGCGCGTCAACCGCCGAGCTGGGCTTCGTCGGGCTGCTGCTGGGCGCGGTCCGCGAGGGCGGCGACCCGGACGTGACCCGGTTCCTGCGCGACACCATCGGCTCGGTCGTCGACTACGACCTGCGGCGCGGCACCGCGCTGGTGAAGACGCTGGAGTGCTACTTCGGCACCGGCGGCAGCCTGGCCCGCGCGGCCGAGCAGCTGCACGTGCACGTCAACACGGTCACCCAGCGGCTGGACCGGGTGGCGCAGCTGCTCGGCGCGGACTGGCAGCGGCCCGAGCGGGCGCTGGAGGTGCAGCTGGCGCTGCGCCTGCACCGGCTGGGCGCCGGTGCGGAACCGACCGCCGGCTGACCCCACCCGCGCCGGCACCTCGGCGGTACTGACAGACGACGGCCTGCGCGCCGTGTGCCGTCCGTCCGCTGAGGAGACCCGATGAGAAGAACCGCCCTGGCCGCCGCCGTACTCCTGCTGGGCCTGTCCGCCTGCGGCGGCGGGGAGCCGGCGCCCGCGCCCAGCCCGACCGGCCTCGGCGCGGGCAGCACCTGCGAGCCGCCGCCGGGCACCCGGCAGGCCCGCTTCGGCACCGACGGCGCCGACCTCGGCGGCCTCCTGCTCGGCACCGGCCGGACCGGCATCGTGCTGGCCCACCAGAACGGCGGCGACGTGTGCCAGTGGCTGCCGTACGCGCAGGAGCTGGCCGGGCAGGGCTACCGGGTGCTGGCGTTCGACTTCGGCGGGTTCGGCGTGTCCACGGCGGGCACGTCGAGCAACACCCAGCAGGTCGTGATGGCCGCGCAGGTGCTGCGCGACGACGGCGCGACGTCGATCGTGCTGATCGGCGCCTCGATGGGCGGCACGGCGGTGCTCGCCGCGGCGCCCACCGTCACCCCGGCGCCGGCCGCGGTGGTGTCCCTGTCGGCGCCCTCGGTGTTCGGCGCCAACGCGCTCGACGCCGCGCCGAAGCTGACCATGCCGGTGCTCTACGCCGCTGGCGAGTTCGAGTCCAGCTTCGCCGACAGCGCCCGCGAGCTGCACGGCCTGACGCCGCAGGCGACCGGCAGCGAGCTGCTCGTGGTGCCGACCGACTCGCACGGGGTGTTCCTGCTGACGCCCGGCCTGGGCGGCGCGTCCGACACGGTCCGCGCCAAGGTGACCGCGTTCCTGGCGGCACACGCCCCGGCCTGACCCGTTGACCCCCGCCCGCCTTGGGGCAGGCGGCGCGGGACCGCATCACCGCCTGGCGGGACGTGGTGAGTCGTACGGCGCGCGCGACCGCGCCGCCGCGGCGAGCCGGGTTCCGGCGGCACCCGGAGCGTCCCTTGGCGCGTCGTGGGGCGACGACGCACCGGCACGATCCGGCACCGAGCGCGCACCGGGCGGGCGCGCCCAGGCGGTGATGCCCCACCCCGGCGGAGACGGCGCCGCTCAGACGACGGCGGGGCTCAGGCGGCGATGCCGCGCAGCACCACGTCGACGACCTGCTCGGCCAGGTCCTCGTAGCCGTCGAGGGCCGGGTTCCAGCGCACCATGCGGTGCAGCAGCATCGGGCTGATCAGCATCGACACCGCGATCTCGACGTCGATGCCGGCGCGCAGCTCGCCGGCGGCGATGCCGCGCCGCAGCACCTGGCGCATCACCTCGCGGCGGGGCTCGGCCATCGCCTCCTGCCAGATGCGGTACGCCTCGGAGCTGCGGTGCACCTCCGGGAACAGGCACGGCATCACCCGGACGGCACGCTCGTCCTTCGGCCCGACCACGGTGAGCAGGCGGATCATGTCCGCGCGCACCGAGTCGCCCTCGGGCTGCGGCGGCGGCCCCTTGAGCTTGACCAGCGCCTCCAGCAGCAGGTCGTCCTTGCCCGCCCAGCGCCGGTAGATGGTGGCCTTGCCGACCCCGGCCCGCGCCGCGATCGCCTCCATGCTCAGCGTCTCGACGGACACGCCCTCGGCCAGCAGGTCCAGCACGGCTTCGAGGATCGCCTCGTGGGCACGGGAACTGCGCGGACGCCCCTGCGTCCGCGCAGCTCCCGGCTGTACCGGGGTGTCGGCAAGCTCAGTCATGACGAGCGAACCTTACCCGACCCTGGACAGCCGCGACGGACGCTGTACGCCGCCCTCGGCGCCCGCCCCGCCGCCCGCGGGAGCGGCGTTGATGGGCACCGCGGCGCCGTCGCGCGCCGGACCGGCCGGGGCACCGGCACCACCGGGACCGGCGGACATGTCCGCGCGCTTGGGCATCCAGCGCACCACCACGACGGCGGCGATCAGGCCGACCAGCGTCGAGCCGAGCGCGGCCCAGTGCATGGCGTGCACGAACGCGTCGTTGGCCGCGGTGACCAGCGGCTGCCCGGCCTCGCCGAGCCGCGCCGCGACGCCGTACGCCCCGGCGATGGACTCGTTGGCGGCCTCCCGCACCGGCTCGGGGAGCCCGGCCGTCGCGGTCTCCACCTGGCCGCGGTAGACGCCGGCGACGACCGAGCCGAGCACGGCCACGCCCATCGCCACCGCGACCTGCCGCACCGTGTTCGACACCGCCGAGCCGACGCCCGCCTTCTCCCGCGGCAGCACCGACATGATGGTGTTGGTCGCGGGCGGCATCACGTTGGCCATGCCGGCGCCCATGAAGAAGAAGTTGACCACCACGACCCAGATCGGGGTGTCCACCTGGAGCGTGGCCAGCACCGCGAAGGTGGCCGAGGCCAGCAGGATGCCGCCCGCCGACACGGCGCGCATGCCGAACTTCTTCACCAGGTTCGTGCTCAGCGGCGCGAACACCATCTGCCCCACGGCGAACGGCACCAGCAGCGCCCCGCTCTCCATGGGCGAGTAGTCCCGCACCAGCTGCAGGTAGAAGCCGACGAAGAAGAACGAGCCCATCGAGGCGAAGAACAGCAGGCCGATGCTGGCCACCGAGGCGGAGAAGCGCGCGTCGCGGAACAGCGTCACGTCCAGCGACGGGTGCGTGGTGCGCGCCTCCCACCAGATGAACGCCGCCAGCACCGCCGCGCCGAGGCCGATCGAGGCCCAGACCTCCGGGCGGCCGAAGCCGTGCTCGCCGCCGTCGACGATGCCGTACACCAGAGCCACCAGGCCGACCACGGACAGCACCACGCCGACCAGGTCGATGCGGCCCGGCTTGGGGTCGCGCGACTCGGGCACCAGCAGCGCCACCGCGACCAGGCCGAACAGGATGATCGGGATATTGATCATGAAGACGGAGCCCCACCAGAAGTGCTCCAGCAGGAAGCCGCCGAGCAGCGGGCCGATCGCCACGGCCAGGCCCACCGAGCCCGCCCAGATGCCGATCGCCTTGCCCCGCTCGCGCGGGTCGAACACGTTCGAGATGATCGAGAGCGTCACCGGCATGATCGCCGCGCCGCCGACGCCCATGAAGGCGCGGGCCGCGATGAGCTGGCCCGGGTCCTGCGCGTACGCCGACAGCAGCGACGCGATGCCGAACAGCACCAGGCCGATGAGCAGGAAACGCTTGCGGCCCCACCGGTCGCCGAGCACGCCGAAGCTGAACAGCAGGCCCGCGAAGACCAGGGTGTACGAGTTGATGGCCCACTCCAGCTGGCTCTGGGTCGCCCCCAGGCCGTGGACGGGGTCGGCGAGCGTCCGCATCGCCACGTTGAGCACGGTGTTGTCGAGCACGACCACGAGCAGGCTGATCACCAGCACGCCGAGAATCGCCCAGCGTCTCGGATGCCCGGTGTTCGCAGAGTCCACGTTCTTCCATCCCCCAGGATTCCGATACGGCACAGTTCCGTATCGCAGGCGACGTTACGCCGCACCCACTCGATACGGAACCGTCCCGTATCGAAAGTGACCCACCCCACTCCCCCTTCCAACAGCAGGCGCCCCGGCAACATGCCAGGGCGCCCACGATGATCATCCGACCTGCCTGGCAGATGGGCGTATCTTGGCCGCGCATCCGCCCAGTTGCCTGGCAAGTCGGACGATCATGAGACCGGCGCCCGGCCGGGTGGCGGTCACGGGGCGGGTGGTCAGGTGCGGCGGCGGAGCCAGTGGCGGACGGTGCCGTAGAGGCCGCGGCGGAAGACGAGGACGGCGACCACGAAGACGCCGCCGGTGACCAGGCCGATCTGCTCGAAGCCCGCGAAGGACAGCCAGTCCTCCAGCCGGATCACGCCGGCCGCGCCGAGCACCGGGCCCCACAGCGTGCCGATGCCGCCGAGCACCACCACGATCACGGCCTTGCCCGAGGTGGTCCAGTGCAGCACGTCCAGCGACACGAACCGGTGCCCGACCGCGAACAGCCCCCCGCCCAGCCCGGCGGTGAACGCCGACAGCAGGAACGCGGCCAGCTTGTACCGGTGCACCGGGTAGCCGAGCGCGCGGGCGCGGGCCGGGTTGTCCCGGATCGCGACCAGCACCCGGCCGAACGGCGAGTGCACCGTCCGCCAGACCAGGAACAGCCCGCCCGCCACCATCGGCAGCGCCGCGTAGTAGTAGAAGAACTCGTCGGACAGGTCGAGGCCGAACAGCTCGCGCGGCACCTGCTGCAGGCCGTTCTCGCCGCCGGTGACCGAGCGCCACTGGTTGGCGATGTAGTACACCATCTGCGCGAAGGCGAGAGTGACCATCGCGAAGTAGATGCCGACCCGCTTGACGGCGAGATAGCCGACGGGGATCGCCAGCACGGTCGCGGCCAGCGCCCCGAGCAGCACCGCGACCGGGAACGGCAGGCCCCAGGCGACCGCGGCCAGGCCGGTCGCGTACGCCGAGGTGCCCCAGAAGGCGGCGTGCCCGAACGACATCAGGCCGGTGTACCCGAGCAGCAGGTCCACCGCGACCGCGAACAGCGCCCAGCAGGCGATGTCCACGGCCACCGTCGGGTAGAGCCCGAACGGCAGCAGCAGGGCGACCAGCACCGCCGCACCGGCCAGTGTCCAGCGCAGCCAGCGGGGCAGGATCGTGCCGGAGCGGTCCGGCTCGGTCGCGCCGTCGCGCACGGCGGTGTCCACCGGGGCCGTGGCCGGCGCGGACGCCGGGGCGCCGGGCTGCGCGCGTACCCCCGTGGTCTGGTCTTCGACGACCTCGCTCATGACTGCTCCTCGGTGCGCTGGGCGGCGGCGTGGGCCGCGCTGACCTGACGGGTGGGCCCGCTCATGCCGGGGCCTCCTCTCGGCCGAACAGGCCCGCCGGGCGCCACAGCAGCACCCCGGCCATGACCAGGAAGACCAGCACCTGCGACAGCAGCGCCCAGTCCTCGCCGAGCGCCTGCACCCAGGCCTGCACCAGGCCGATCGCGAACCCGGCGGCGACCGAGCCGAAGATGGAGCCCAGGCCGCCGATGACCACCACCGCGAACACCACGATGATCAGGTCGGCGCCCATCAGCGGGTTCACCGCGCGGATCGGGGCGGCCAGCACGCCGGCCAGCCCGGCCAGGCCGATGCCGAAGCCGAACACCGGGGTCACCCACCGACCCACGTCGATGCCGAGCGCGGTGCTCAGCTCGGGGCGCTCGGTCGCGGCGCGCACCACCATGCCGACCCGGGTGCGGGTGAGCAGCCACCACACCGCGGCGCACACCGCCAGTGCCATGACCAGCACGAAGACGCGGTACGCCGGGAAGTCGAAGGCGCCCAGGTCGACCGTGCCCGACAGCAGCGCGGGCGCGTCGTACGGGCTGGACTGCACGCCGTAGCGGGACTTCACGGCGTCCTGCAGGATCAGCGTCAGGCCGAAGGTGAGCAGGAAGTTGTAGAGCGGGTCGAGCCGGGCCAGGCGGGCCACCAGCAGCCGCTCCACCGCCATCCCGAACAGGGCGAGCAGCAGCGGCATCAGCAGCAGCGCCCACCAGAACGACAGGCCGACCTCGGTGAGCAGGACGTACGCCCCGAACGCGCCGAGCATGTAGATCGCCCCGTGGGCGAAGTTGACGACGCGGAGCATGCCGAAGATGACCGCGAGGCCGAGGGCGAGCAGCGCCAGGAACGCGCCCCCCACCAGCCCGTTGAAGGTGTGCTGCAGAAAATTGACCATGAGCGGTGCGGAGCCTTCCAGGTTTGGAAGGGCACCTTCTACAACGCATGGCGTTAAGAAGGTGCCCTTCCTTTCAGGGCGTCAGGAGAGCTTGCAGTCCGGGCTGGGGGCGCGGAAGGCCTTGTCGGCCGGGATGGTCAGCAGGATCTTGACGTAGTCCCACTCCTCGGTGACCTCGCTGGGCTGCTTGACCTGGGCGAGGTACGCGTCGTGGACGACGCGGTGGTCCTCGGCGCGGATCCTGCCGTTGCGCAGGAAGACGTCGGAGACGGTCTTGCCCTCCAGCTGGCCGACCACGGCGTCGGCGCCGTCGGTGCCGGCGGCCTGCACGGCCTCCAGGTACTGCAGGGCCGCGGAGTAGTTCGCGGCGTGCGCGAACGTCGGGCGGGCGCCGGTGACCTTCTTGAAGCGGTCCGCGAACTCGCGGTTGACCAGGTCGTAGTTCCAGTACCAGGCGTCGGTGTAGGTGGTGCCGGCCAGCGCGGCCGGGGTCAGCGAGTGGATGTCGGTGAGGAACATCAGGCCGACCGCGAGGCCCACGCCCTTCTCCCGCAGCTTGAACTCGTTGTACTGCTTGACCAGCGCGACCAGCTCCGCGCCGGCCTGCATGGTGCCCAGCACGTCCGGCTTCGGGCTCAGCGTCGGCGCCTTGAGCAGGTACGTCGAGAAGTCGCCGCTGGTGTTGGGGAACGGCGCGGCGTCGCGGCTGACGATGGTGCCGCCCGCGCCGGTGACCGCGGCCGAGAAGCTCTTCTCCATGTCCTGGCCGAACGCGTAGTCCGGGTACACGATGTACCAGTTCTTCGCGCCCTGCTCGGTGGTGTTGCGCCCGGTGCCGTTGGCCAGCATGTACGTGTCGTACGCGTAGTGGAACGTGTACTTGTTGCAGGACTTGCCGGTCAGGTCGGTGGTCGCGGCGGAGATGTTGAAGTAGAGCTTCTTCTTCTCCTTGGCCACGTCGGCGACCTTCAGCGCGGCCGACGAGGTCGGCACGTCGAGGATCACGTCGACGGCCTTGCGGTCGTAGAGCTCGGCGGCCTTGGCGTTGGCCACGTCCGGCTTGTTCTGGTGGTCGACGCTCTCCACCCCGAACTCCTTGACCACGGCCTTGTCGCCGTACTTCGTCTGGTAGTCCTCGATGGCCAGCTGGACCGCGTTGACCGAGTTCTTGCCCGACAGCTGCGAGTACGCGCCCGACTGGTCGTTGAGCACGCCGAATACGACCTTGCCGTCGGACAGCCCGCCCGAGCCGCCCGCGGACTGGGGGCCGCCCCCGCCGCAGGCCGAGGCGAGCAGCGCGGTGGCGCAGAGCACGGCCGCCGATGCTTTGGTACGCATGAAACTCTCCCTAGGGGTGGGTGTGCGTTTCAGATGCCGAGGTAGGCCAGCAGGTCCTGCTCGCGGGCGGCGACCTCGGAGTTCTCCAGCGACTCCACGACGCGCCCCTCCGCCAGCAGGTGATGGCGGTCGGCCACGGTCGTGGCGAAGCGCAGGTTCTGCTCGACCAGCAGCACGGCGACCCCGTGCTGCTTGGCCTGGCGCAGGATGTCGCCGACCTGCGCGACCAGCAGCGGGCTCAGCCCTTCGGTGGGCTCGTCGCACAGCAGCAGCCGGGCGCCCATCCGCAGCACCCGGGCCAGCGCGAGCATCTGCTGCTCGCCGCCGGACAGGGTGGTCGACGGGGCGTACCAGCGGGCGCGCAGGTGCGGGAACGCCTCGTACACCCGCTCCAGCGGCCACGGGTCCGGCCCGACCACGGGCGGCAGGGTCAGCGTCTCGTTGACGGTGAGCGTGGCGTAGCAGCCGCGGTCGTCGGGCACCCAGCCCAGCCCGGCGCGGGCGCGGCGGTGCGCCGGCTGCCCGGTCAGCGGCCGGCCGTCCAGCTCCACCAGGCCCTGCTGGCCCGCGTGCAGGCCCATCACGCAGCGCAGCAGCGTGGTCTTGCCGGCGCCGTTGCGCCCGCACAGGGTCACCACCTCGCCCGCCGCGATGTCGAGGCTGACGCCGCGCAGCACGCGCGCCTCGCCGTACCAGGCCGAAAGATCATCAATGCGCAGCACGGCCGGCTCCCTCACCCAGGTAGGCGCTGATCACGCGCTCGTCCGCGCGTACCTCGTCGTAGGCGCCCTCGACCAGCACCCGGCCCGCCTGCAGCACGGTGACCCGGTCGGCCAGCGCGCCGACGACCGACATGTTGTGCTCCACCATCACCACGGTCCGGCCCTTGCCGACCGTGCCGATCAGGTCCACCGTGCGGTCCACGTCCTCCAGGCCCATGCCGGCCGTGGGCTCGTCCAGCAGCAGCACCGACGGCTCCAGGGCCAGGGCCAGGGCCAGCTCCAGGGCGCGCTTGCGGCCGTACGCCAGCGCGTCGGCGGTCGTCTCGGCCAGGTCGGCCAGGCCGACCATGTCCAGCAGCGCCATGGCCCGCGGGGTGTGCCGCCGCATCAGCTTCGCCGACCGCCAGAACTGCCAGGCCAGCGACGATCCGCTCTGCAGCGCCAGCTCGACGTGCTCGCGGGCGGTCAGCTGTCCGAACAGGCTGGTGATCTGGAAGGAGCGGGCCACGCCGCGCCGGGCGAACCCCTCCGGGGCCAGCCCGGTGACGTCGGCGCCGGCCACCTCGATCCGGCCCGCGGTCACCGGCAGGAAACCGGTGAGCAGGTTGAACAGCGTCGTCTTGCCGGCGCCGTTCGGGCCGACCAGGGCGTGCACGCTGCCCGCCGCCACGGTGAGGTCGACCCCGTCGACCGCCCGGAACCCGCGGAAGTCCTTGGTCAGGCCGCGGGCGCGCAAAGCCGGGGGATCTGCGCTCATCTGCTGCTCCTTGAGGTGGTTCGGGCCACGTGATCCGGCTCACTTCGAATGCCGGGAAACGTATGGCGCACCGGGGAGCAACAGCCATGTAACGCGGCCACACAAATGACACGTCGACGATGTGCGATTCGCCGGGTTCCGGGCGCGCTCCGTGCCACCATCGATGGGAAGCGGACAAACCGGTCCGGATCACATAAATGCGGAGGGGTATCGGCATGGCCAACGCACCCGGCGTTCCGACCTGGGTCGACCTGAGCACCACCGACCTGAAGAGCGCGACCGAGTTCTACACGGAACTGTTCGGCTGGGACCCCGAGGTGAGCCCCGAGCCCGAGGCAGGCGGCTACACGACCTTCCGCATCGACGGCAGGCAGGTCGCCGGGGCAGGGCCGATCCAGGGCGAGAGCCAGCCACCGATGTGGACGACCTACGTGGAGACCACCGACGCGGCGGCGACCGCCGCCAAGGTGACCGCGGCCGGGGGCAACGTCCTGCTGGAGCCGTTCGACGTGCTCGGCTACGGCCGGATGGCGGTCTTCCTGGACCAGGCCGGCGCGATGTTCGCGGTCTGGCAGCCCGGCACCCACGGCGGCGGCGAGATCTTCCGCCGGCCCGGCACGCTGGCCTGGAACGAGCTGACCACCCGCGACCCCGAGGGTTCGAAGATCTTCTACGGCTCGGTGTTCGGCTGGAAGCCGCAGGACATGGCGTTCGGCCCCGCCACCTACACCGAGTTCCAGCTCGACGGGGCCCGCGTCGCCGGCATGATGCCGATGGAGGGCGACATGTGGCCGGAGGACCTGCCGCCGCACTGGATGGTGTACTTCCACGTCGCCGACTGCGACGAGTCCGCCCGCCTGGCCCAGGAGCTCGGCGGCACCGTCTCCGTCCCGCCCACCGACATCCCGCCCGGCCGCTTCGCCGTCCTGTCCGACCCCCAGGGCGCCTTCTTCAGCATCATCACGGTCACCCCCGACCGCCTCGCCGACTGACCCACGAAAGGAAGGGCACCTTCTTAACGCCATGCGTTGTAGAAGGTGCCCTTCTTAACGCTCGCGACCGGCACCGCACCGCGCCACACCCTGCCGCACCGCGCCCTGCCGCGCTACACCGCGCCGGGCCGGGCCGGGCCGGGCCGGGCCGGGCCAGGCCAGGCCGCGATAGACGTTGGCCTATCTGGATGACAAAACTAAGATCAAAGTCATCCAGATAGGCCAACGTCTATGCAAAAGGCGGGCTCGCGCAAGACCAAGGGTCAGTGGGTGGCGTTCTGCTCGGCGGTGGCCTGGGTGACGATGTCGTCGATCAGGCGGGCCAGGCGCAGGTCCAGCTCGGTGAGGCCGCCCGCGGCGTGGGTGCAGCAGGTGAAGGTGAGGTGGCGATAGCGGATGTCGATGTCCGGATGGTGGTCCATGCTCTCCGCCGCCTCCCCCACCTGGGCCACCACGGCCAGCGCGGCGGGGAAGCTGGGCAGCTTCACGGTGCGGGAGATGCCGTGCACGTCTCCGGTCCAGCCGGCCAGGGCGGTCAGACCGCGCTCCAGCTCACCGGGGTTGAGGACTTCGACCATAGGGACATGATGCCCAAGGCGGCCGGTCGTATCCCCCGAATTTCCCATAAACACGAAAGATCGCCGCCCGCGGCGCGGAACGGCGATCTTCGTCGGTACGGCGAGCCCCCGGTCAGGAGGCCTCGATCTTCTCGATGATCTCGTCGGAGATGTCGAAGTTGGCGAACACGTCCTGCACGTCGTCGCAGTCGTCGAGCACGTCGATCAGCTTCAGCACCTTGCGCGCGGCCTCCTCGTCCAGCGGCACCTGCACGCTGGGCACGAAGGTCGACTCGGCCGACTCGTAGTCGATCCCGGCGGCCTGCAGCGCGGAGCGCACCCCGATCAGGTCCGACGCCTCGCTGATCACCTCGAACGACTCGCCCAGGTCGTTGCACTCCTCGGCGCCGGCGTCGAGCACCGCGCCGAGCACGTCGTCCTCCGACAGGCCGTTCTTAGGCACGATGACCTGGCCCTTGCGGGAGAACATGTACGACACCGAGCCGGCGTCGGCCAGCGAGCCGCCGTTGCGGGTCAGCGCGGTGCGCACCTCGGTCGCGGCCCGGTTGCGGTTGTCGGTGAGGCACTCGATCAGGATCGCCACCCCGTTGGGGCCGTAGCCCTCGTACATGATGGTCTGCCAGTCGGCGCCGCCGGCCTCCAGGCCGGAGCCCCGCTTGACCGCGCGGTCGATGTTGTCGTTGGGGACCGAGCTCTTCTTGGCCTTCTGGATCGCGTCGAAGAGGGTCGGGTTGCCCATCGGGTCCCCGCCGCCGGTGCGCGCCGCCACCTCGATGTTCTTGATGAGGCGGGCGAACAGCTTGCCCCGCTTGGCGTCGATCGCCGCCTTCTTGTGCTTGGTCGTCGCCCACTTTGAGTGGCCGGACATCGATTCCTCCGTCAGCGCGCTGGTGATGGGTCCCGGCCCGGGTCAGGCGGCCTGGTCACGCACCATGTCGACGAAGAGACGGTGCACCCGCAGGTCCCCGGTGAGCTCCGGGTGGAACGAGGTGGCCAGCAGGTTGCCCTGCCGGACCGCGACCATCCTACCGGTGGCCGGGCCTGCGGTGACCCGGCCCAGCACCTCGACGTCACCGGTGACCGACTCGACCCAGGGCGCGCGGATGAAGATCGCGTGCACCGGCTCGCCCTCGACGCCAGCGATGTCGACCGGGGCCTCGAACGAGTCGACCTGGCGGCCGAAGGCGTTGCGGCGCACCGTCATCGCGATGCCGCCGAACGTCTTCTGGTCGGGCCGCCCGTCGAGCACCTCGTCGGCGAGCATGATCATGCCGGCGCACGAGCCGTACGCCGGCATGCCCTCGGCCAGCCGCTTGCGTACGGGCTCGTACACCTCGAACACGAGCGCCAGCTTGCTCATGGTGGTGGACTCGCCGCCCGGGATGACCAGGGCGTCGATGTCGGCGACCTCCTCGGGACGGCGCACCGGGCGCCCGATCACGTCGCACTCGGCCAGCGCGGCCAGGTGCTCGCGTACGTCGCCCTGCAGCGCCAGCACGCCGATGACGAGGTCAGGCACGGGTCCTCCCAAGAAGATCATCCACTGTAGGTCGAGTCTATGCCGGTACGGGCGCGCCCCCGAGCACGGCCTGCGCCGATGTGGCGGACAACGCGCTCGCGCCCGGGTGCGCCGGCTCGGCGACCGCGAAGGCCGGCGAGGTGGGCGGCGCGGCGAAGGCCGGAGGCTCGGCCGCCGCCGGCTCGGTGGCCGTGACCGCGCGCTCTGCCGGGCCGGCGTCGGTGGCCGCGGCCGCGGGCGTCGGCACGGGCGCCGCGACCGTGACCCGGGCGGCCTCGGTCAGCGCCCGGTCCAGGTCGGCCCACAGGTCCTCGGGGTCCTCCAGGCCGACCGACATGCGCAGCAGGTTCGGGGTGATGCCGCCGGTCTCCTTGCCGTCGGCGTCGACGAGGCGGTGGGTGAGCAGCGCCGGGTGCTCGATCAGCGTGTCCACCGAGCCCAGGCTGACCGCCGGGGTGATCAGGCGCAGCGCGGCGACCACCGCGGCGGCGTCGCCGGTCGTCTCGAACGCGATCATCGCGCCGGGTCCGCGCATCTGGCGGCCGACGAGGTTGCGCGGGTCGTTGCCGGGCAGGCCCGGGTAGTGCACCTTGCCGACCCCGCGGTGCACGGCCAGGCGCACGGCCAGCGTCGCGGCGGTGGCCTGCGCGGCGCGTACCCGCAGCGGCAGCGTGGCCAGGCCGCGGTGCAGCAGGTAGCCGCCCAGCGGGTGGAGCACCGCGCCGGTCAGGATGCGCACCTGGCGCAGCGCGCCGGCCCGCTGCTCGGCGCAGGCGACGACGCCGCCGAGCACGTCGCCGTGCCCGCCGAGGTACTTGGTGCCGGAGTGCACCACGTAGGACGCGCCGAGCCGGGCGGGGTTCTGCAGCACCGGCGTGGCGAAGGTGTTGTCGACCAGCAGCGGCACGTCGCCGGCCTGGATGGCGACGGTGGCGATGTCGACCAGGCTGAGCGTCGGGTTGCCCGGCGTCTCGACCACGACCAGGCCGGTGTCGGGGCGGATCGCGCCCGCGACCTCGTCCTGGTCGACCCAGGTCACGGACAGGCCGAGCAGGCCGATGGAGAGCAGGTGGTCGGTGCCGCCGTAGAGCGGGCGTACCGCCACCACGTGCTTCTTCCCGGTGAGCACGCACGCGGCCTGCAGCACGGCGGTGATCGCGGCCATGCCGGAGGCGAACGAGACGGCGGCCTCGGTGCCCTCCAGCTCGGCGAGGGCCTGCTCGAAGCGGGCCGTGGTCGGGTTGTAGAGCCGCTGGTACACCGGGGTCGCGGCGGTGGCCGCCCCGTCGGCGAACGCGCCCAGGGCCGCGCCCGCGGCGACCTGGTCGTGCATGGGGTACGTGGTGGAGAAGTCCAGCGGCAGCGCGTGGACGCCGAGCTCGGCGAGGTCTTCGCGGCCCGCGTGCACGGCACGGGTGTCGACGGCGTAGGTCATGCAGCGGATCTTCGGGCCTTCTTCGGCCCTGGTAAACCGCATCCGCATAGTCTTCGGCACATGGCGGAAAACACCGTGCTTGATGCGGTCGACGCGGCGATCCTGCGCGAGCTGCAGAACGATGCGCGGATCTCGAACAAGGATCTCGCCGCGCGGGTCAACGTGGCGGCCTCGACCTGCCTGGAGCGGGTGCGCGCGCTGCAGCGGCGCGGGGTGCTGGCCGGGTTCCACGCGGAGGCGGATCCGGCGGCGCTCGGGCGGCCGTTGCAGGCGTACATCGCGGTGCGGGTGCGCCCGCACAACCGCGACGTGGTGGAGCCGTTCATCCGCTTCGTGCTGGACCTGCCCGAGACGGTGGCGCTGAGCCACATCGCGGGACCGGACGACTTCCTGGTGCACGTCGCCGTCCGCGACGCCGGGCACCTGCAGCGCCTGCTGCTGGACGGCTTCACCTCACGCCGCGAGGTGGCCCACCTGGAGACCCAGCTGATCTTCTCCCACATCCGCAAGTGGGACATCGGCCCCGCGTGATCCGGCGCCGGGCGCTGTCGACGCGGCACCCGCCCCGGACGCGGGATCGCCGCCCGCGGTCGGGCGACGGGGTGCCACCCCGGTCCCGACCGCGGACGGCGATCGACGCTCAACGACGGACTGCCGTCGTCACCAGCCGCGCTCGGCCAGGCGGTGCGGCTGCGGGATCTCGTCGACGTTGATGCCGACCATGGCCTCGCCCAGGCCGCGGGAGACCTTGGCGAGCACGTCCGGGTCGTCGTAGAAGGTGGTGGCCTTCACGATCGCCTCGGCGCGCTGCGCCGGGTTGCCCGACTTGAAGATGCCGGAGCCGACGAACACGCCCTCGGCGCCGAGCTGCATCATCATCGCGGCGTCGGCCGGGGTGGCGATGCCGCCCGCGGTGAACAACACGACCGGCAGCTTGCCGGTCTCCGCGACCTCCTTGACCAGCTCGTACGGCGCCTGCAGCTCCTTGGCGGCGACGTAGAGCTCGTCAGCGGGCAGGTTCTGGAGACTCCGGATCTGCTGTCGGATCTGCCGCATGTGGGTGGTGGCGTTGGAGACGTCACCGGTGCCGGCCTCGCCCTTGGAGCGGATCATGGCCGCGCCCTCGGTGATGCGGCGCAGCGCCTCGCCCAGGTTGGTCGCGCCGCAGACGAACGGCACGGTGAACTGCCATTTGTCGATGTGGTTGGCGTAGTCGGCCGGGGTGAGCACCTCGGACTCGTCGACGTAGTCCACACCGAGGGCCTGCAGCACCTGGGCCTCGACGAAGTGGCCGATGCGGGCCTTGGCCATGACCGGGATGGAGACCGCGTTGATGATGCCGTCGATCATGTCGGGGTCGCTCATCCGGGAGACGCCGCCCTGGGCGCGGATGTCGGCGGGCACGCGCTCGAGGGCCATGACGGCGACGGCGCCCGCGTCCTCGGCGATCTTCGCCTGCTCCGCGTTGACGACGTCCATGATCACGCCGCCCTTGAGCATCTCGGCCATGCCGCGCTTCACGCGGGCGGTGCCGGTCACCGGTACGTTCACAGACTCGGTTGCAGACATGATGTCGCGCTTCTCCTGACCAACGGGATCTCGAAAGCAGCGGGCCGAACGCGCCCGACCAGGGCCGGCGCGGGCTCCGCTGCCTCGATTCTACGTGGCGGCACGCGGGCGGCCCGACGGCCAATCGACACCCGGTGGCCCGGCCTGTGACCTGTGTCACAGGCGTGACCTGGGACGACTCCTGGGAGTGACGAACTATACGGCGCTGACCGTCGGGTCGTCGATGTCGAAGTACGCCGGGCGCGGGTGCTTGCGGTTGAGACGCAGCAGGCGCACCAGCGGCCGCTCACGCGAGGCCAGCGCGGCGCGGACCAGGTCGGTGTGCACCTGCCGGGCGATCGCCACCCGGCGGCTGGCCGCCACGACCGCGGCGCCGTTCGGCTCCTCCGGGTCCAGCGGCTGCTTGCGCAGCACCCGGGTCAGGTCGTTCTCGGAGGCCTCGCGGTCGTCCTCGCGGGCGTCGAGCGCGGCACGGGCCGCGGCGTAGAGGTCGGCCCCGGCCGGGTCGCCCGCCAGGTCGCTCTCGGCCAGCACGGCCGCGGCCGCGGCACGCCGCACCAGCTGGGAGTCCAGCGCCCGGCCCGCCGACGCGGCGCGCAGGTGCAGCCGGTCCACCCGGCCGGCGGTCCAGGTGACATACGACGCGATCACGACCACCAAGGCCACCACGCCGATCACCCAACCCATGCCGGGCATCGTAGTGGTGCCGGGTTTCCCCTACGTTCCGGCTACCACTCGGCCGGCGGCTCGGCGCCGCTGACCGTCTCCCCGCACGCCTCGATCGCGCTGTTGTAGACCTCCAGCACCAGCGAGGCGACCACTGGCCAGTCGTACGCCGCGACCACCTTGCCCGCGTGCGCGGCCATCGCCTCGCGCCGCTCGGTGTCGTCCAGCAGCTCGACGATGGTCTGCCCGAGCAGGTCCGCGTCGCCGTTGGGGAACAGCGCCCCCGCCCGGCCGCCGTCGAGCACCCGCCGGAACGCGTCGAGGTCGGTGGCGACCACCGGCGCCCCGGCCGCCATCGCCTCGGTGAGGATCATGCCGAACGACTCGCCGCCGGTGTTAGGCGCGATGTAGAGGTCGACGCTGCGCAGCATGCGCGCCTTGTCCTGCTCGGAGACCCGACCCAGGAAGGTGGTGCGCTCGGCGACCACCGGCGGCAGCTCCATCTCGTCCAGGTCGCCCGGCCCGGCCAGCAGCAGCCGCATGCCGGGGCGGCCCGGCATCACCTCGGCCAGCGCCCGCGCCAGGATGTCGAAGCCCTTGCGCGGCTCGGTGAACCGGCCCAGGAAGCCGACCGTGCCGCCGTGGCCCGGCCCGCACGCGCCGGGCCAGCCCGGCAGCGGCTCGGCGTCGGCGAACTGCGCCACGGACACCCCGTTGGGGATCTCCACTGCGCCGCCGTCCAGGTGCTCCACCTGCACCCGCCGGGCCAGCTCGCTGACCGCGATGCGGCCGGTGATGCGCTCCAGCACCACCCGGGCCACCGGCGCCCCCGCCGCCAGCGCCCGCGAGCGGGTCATCGCGGTGTGGAACGTCGCCACCACCGGGCCGCGCGCCGACATCACCGCCAGCAGCGACAGGCTCGGGGTCAGCGGCTCGTGCACGTGCAGCACGTCGAAGTCGCCGTGGTGCAGCCAGCGGCGCACCCGCGCGGCGGAGATGGGGCCGAAGTTGAGCCGCGCCACCGAGCCGTTGTACGGCACCGGCACCGCCCGCCCGGCGGCCACCACGTACGGCGGCAGGGGCTGGTCGTCGTCGGCGGGCGCGAGCACGCTCACCTCGTGCCCCATCGCGATCAGGGTCTCGGCGAGGTCGCGCACGTGGAACTGCACCCCGCCCGGCACGTCCAGCGAGTACGGGCAGACGATCCCGATCCGCACGTCACTCCTCGGGGTCGGTGGCGCCGGCGGAGGCCACCGCGCGGCGGGCCGCCCCGGCGTCGCGCATCGGCGGCTCGGTCAGCCAGAGCTTCTGGAGCATGTGCCAGTCTGCCGGATGCGCCGCGATCCCGCGCGCGAGGCCGTCGGCCACCGTCTGCGTGAGCAGCCGCACCCGGACGTCCAGGGAGCCCGCCGAGGCGTCGGGCACCGGCAGCGGGCCGACCACGCGGCCGCAGCCGGCGTCCGGCTCGTACCACATGTCCACGACGAACAGCGGCGCGCCGGTGCGTAGCGCCAGCATCGCCGGGCCGGCCGGCATCCGGGTGCGCCCGCCGAAGAAGTCGACCTCGACGCCGCGCGCGGACAGGTCCCGGTCGGCCAGCAGCGGCACGATGTGCGCCTGCCCCAGCCGCTGCGCCAGCACGTCGATCGGCGAACCCTGCCCGCCGACGGTCGGGATGATGCTCATGCCGAGGCTCTCGCGGTACTCCAGGAACCGGCGGTAGAGGCCCTCGGGCTTGAGCCGCTCGGCGACCGTGGTCAGCGGCAGGCCGTGCGCGGTCACCATCGCCCCGGCCGCGTCCCAGTTGCCCGCGTGCGGCAGCGCCACGATCGCGCCGGTGCCCGCCTCGTGCGCCTTGGCGAGCTTGTCGTAGTCCGCCAGCCGGAAGCCGTCGCGCAGCTGCGCCTTCGACCTGCCCGGCAGCCGGAACGCCTCCCGCCAGTAGCGGGCGTACGAGCGCATCGCGTCGCGTACCAGCGAGTCGGGTGCGGGCTCGCCCAGCACGCAGCTCAGGTTGCGGGCCAGGCGCTGCACGCCGGGACCGCGCGGCGGTCGTCGTCGTGCCGGGCGGCGGGGACGGGCTGCTCGCTCATGCGCTTACCTCCAGGCGGCGGACGGGCACG
>NZ_JBFAOU010000036.1:0-55710 GCF_040675365.1 Catellatospora sp. NPDC049609
GCCTGCACGGCGACCCCGAGATCGACCTCAAGCCCATCAAGGGCAACCCGCCGAGCCTGATCAACGTGCCGCCCGGCTGCGCGTTCCACCCGCGCATACCCATACGCACGTGCGTATTGGTAAGCAGAGCAAAGCCGGCTGAAGAGTCCCCCGAAACCGCGGCGGGCCCTCCCGGCGGAACGGGGCGATGCGGCGAGTGCCCTCGCCTACTTCTCGGGGCGGATGTTGGGGTTGAGGTGGAAGACGTTGTCGGGGTCGTAGGCCGCCTTGACCTTGGCCAGGCGGCGGTAGTTCTCCAGGCCGTAGCCGGCCACGACGCGCTCGCGGCCCTCCTGGCCGATGAAGTTGCTGTAGACGGCGCCGGTGGACCACGGTTTCATGTCGGCGCGCAGGTCGCGGGCCCAGCGGATGCCGCGGTCGTCGTCCTCGGGCTCGGTCCACAGGCCCAGCGGGTGGACCACCCAGGGAGCGCGCCGCCACGGCACCGGGTATCCGGACGGGCCGGACGCGACGGCGCCGCCGTACGGGAAGAGCACGTGCTGGGACGGGGACGGGCAGACCATGTCGCGCGCCCGCGCGCAGAACAGGTCGACCGCCTTGTCCGGCAGCTCGTCGAGGTGCTCGGCGGACCAGTAGTTGCGGTAGCCGGGCGGGTCGTCGAACATGCACTGCAGCTCGGCGTAGGGCACCTCGGCGATCAGCTCGCCCTCGTGCCCCAGCGACAGCAGCGGTCCGAGCACCTGGCGCGCCCGGGTCAGCTCCCCGGCGTACGTGATGAGCATGGCGCAGGCCAGCGAGTTCACCAGGTGCGCCGGGACGAAGGGCTCGGCCGGGCCGGTGAGGTAGATGATGCCGCCGCCCACCTCCTCCGGCGCGTTCTCCATGAAGTCGCGGTAGGCGCGGGTCACCTCGGGGCCGGCCTCGGGCCGCCACAGCAGCAGCGCCACAGCGGCCGTGGGCAGCGGGTGCAGCCGCAGCGTCAGCGAGGTGACCACGCCGAAGTTGCCGCCGCCGCCGTGCAGCGCCCAGAACAGCTCTGGGTGGCTCTCCTCGCTGCACACCACGGTGTTGCCGTCGGCGGTGACGACCTCCGCGGCGAGCAGGTTGTCGCAGGCCAGGCCGAACTTGCGCTCCAGCCAGCCGGACCCGCCGCCGAGGGTGAACCCGCCGACGCCGGTGGTGGACACGCGCCCGCCGGTGGTGGCCAGGTCGAAGGGCTGGGTGGCCCGGTCGAGGTGGCTCATGGTGGCCCCGCCGCCGATCCGCGCGGTGCGCTTGGCCGGGTCGACGGTGACCGCGTTCATCCGGCGCAGGTCGATGACGATGCCGCCGTCGGTCAGTGCGGTGCCCGCCACGCCGTGCCCGCCGCCGCGGACGGCGATCTCCAGCCCCAGCTCGCGGCCGAAGGCCACGGCCCGCGCCACGTCGGCGCCGCCGGCGCACTGCGCGATCACGCTCGGCCGCTTGGTGATCATCGAGTTGAACAGGACACGCGCGTCGGCGTACGCCGGGTCCTCCGGCGTGAGCACCGAGCCGGCGAAGCCGGTCCGCAGATCGGCCACCGCCGTCTCGCCGAGGACTGTCATGGCGTGACCGCCTTTCGTCACTCGCGGGCAGGCGCACGGCGGGCGCCGGGCGCCCGACAGCAGCAGCCTAACCAATATCGCCGTCAACCAGCGCGGAAAGAGCGATCCTCACATATCGTGCGATCGGCGCATCTACCCTCGATCACATGGCGGTCCCGGAGATCGACGTGACGCGGCTCAACGTCGCGGTGGAGCGGCTGCTCGCGACGACGGTGCAGCCCCGGCACCGGTTCCTGCTGATGACGTACGCCCGCCAGCGCCTGCTGGAGGCGGCGGGCCGACATGAGGAGCTGTTCGCACCCGCGGAGATGGTCGAGGAACCGAGCTACCACCTGCGCATCCTCGGCGGCGCGTCCAGCGGCACGGGCCGCGGGCAGGTCGCGCGGCTCTACGAGCAGTGGGCCGCCACCGGCTGCTGCGTCAGCTGGCGCGAGGGCGAGCAGGTCGCGGTGGCCGACAACTTCGTCGCGTCGACGGCGTACGTGCACCGCTTCGCGCCCGGCACGGCGCTGGCCGCGCACGGCGTCGCCGTCGACGACCCCGCCGCGATGTACCGCTACACCGCGCCCGAGGAGAGCACCTGGCTGTACGACCAGCGCTGCCGCCTGGCCGGGCAGGACGTCTGGGAGGTCGACCCGGCCCGCGCGTCGGTCACCCGCTGCGCGCCCGGCGAGGTGATCACGCTGGACCGCTCGGCCGCCGCGCTCGCCCCGCTGATCAGGCCGCTGCCGGCGTACGAGGACTACCTGCGCGGCGCGGCCGAGGTGCGGGCCACGCCGCGCAGGGAGGCGGCCAAGTGAGTCAGCAGAACCAGCCGTCCTGCACCCAGCCGTTGCGGTTGACGTGCCCGTACGCGAAGCCGTAGATGTAGCCGCCGGTCCGCGGCCCCTTGACCAGGAACGTCTGCCCCGCGTAGAGGGTGCCCATCCAGGCGCCGAGCGGCTCGGTGCGGACGAACAGCGAATCCGCGCAGACGGTCTCCCGCACGCCGATCGTGCCGTTCGCGGCCTGCGCCGGGGCAGCCGTCGCCAGCAACGCGAGCCCGGCCGCCGCCGCGACGGCGGTGCGCAGCGCGGCCCTGGAGCGCGATCTCACCATGAGTCGTACCCTCCGATGCACTCGATCCGCATGTAGCCCCAGTCGTTGGGCCCGAAGTCGAAGGTCGCCGCCCAGCCGTTGTAAACCGGGTGCGCGCCGGGGGTGTGCCCGACCTTGTTGCCGTACTCCAGCACGCGCTTGAGGCCGTGCGGGCCGGAGGCGGAGTCGTAGTTGTCGTAGAAGCTCGCGGACTGGCAGACGTTGATCGCGTGCCGGGGCACGACGACCGCCTGGGCGGGGCTCGCGGTGGCGAGAACGCCCAGCACGGCGAGGGGCACCGCGATCCTCGTGAAGATTCGCATATCCACCTTCTTCACTTGATGTGATCGGGTCAAGCTACCAGCCGGTGAAGGTTGTGAACAAGATGATCGGCTCGACTGAAAGTTTTCTTGACGGGCGCCTATCCGGACTTCCCGCTCATCCCGCGCGTCCCGGTCATTACGCTCAGAACATGGGGCCGGGGGCGCCGGTATACGTGGGACGCCAGAGCGAGACGGACCGGCTGCGCGAGCTGGCGCGCCGGGCGGCGTCCGGGCACGGTGGCGCCGTGCTGGTCGAGGGCGAGCCCGGCATCGGCAAGACCACACTGCTCGACCACCTCGCCGCGGACTGCGCCGAGCTCGGCATGCGGGTGCTGCGCGGCACCGCCGAGGACCTGGAGCAGCAGCTGCCGTTCTCGGCGTTCGCGGCCTGCCTCGGCATCGGCGCGGCCACCACCGACCCGGACCTGGCCCGCGTCTCCGGGCTGCTGCGCGGCGAGGAGGCCTTCACGCACAGCCTCGCCGCCGCCAGCCACGACTTCGTGATCACCGAGGCGATCCTCGACCTGTTCGACGAGTGGTTCACCCGGGGCCCGGTGGCGGTGCTGCTCGACGACGCGCAGTGGGCCGACCGGCAGAGCGTGGTCGTGCTGCACCGGCTGGGCCGTGGCATCGAGCAGCAGCCCCTGCTCCTGGTGGTGGCCACCCGGTCCGCGCCGCGGGCCGAGGTGGTCGACGCGCTCGAACGCAGCCTCCTCTCACGCGGCGGCCTGCGGCTCGAACTCGCGCCGCTCCCGGCGGCCGAGGTGACCGCGCTGACCCGGGAGCTGCTCGACGCGGACGCCGGGCCGCGCCTGAGCCGGCTCGTCGCCACCGCCGGCGGCAACCCGATGTACGTCACCGAACTGCTGGCCGAGCTGGCCGAGGAGGGCGCGCTGCGCCGCGACGGCCGGCGGGTCGAGCTGGTCTGGGACACCGACGAGCTGGTCGAGGGCTGGGTGCCGCCGCCGCTGGCCGACGTCATCGTGCAGCGGCTCGGCTTCCTGGCCCCCGCCGTCCGCGACATCCTGCAGAGCGCGGCCGTCTTCGGCCGCACGGTCGACCTCGCGGAGCTCTCCGAGGTGCTGGACCGGCCGGTGTCCGAGCTGTCCGATGCGGCGGTCGCCGCGGTGGACGCGGGCATCCTCACCGACACCGGCACCCACCTGGAGTTCCGCCAGCCGCTCATCCGCGAGGCCCTGATCGCGCGGGTCCCGCCGACGGTGCGCGCCGCGCTGCACCAGCGGGCGCTGCGGCGGGTGGACGCCACCGGGCCCGGCACGCCGCGGGTGGGCGTCGAGCGCGTCGCCGAGCACCTGCTGGCCGGGGACACGCTCGACACCCGGATGACGGACTGGCTGACCGGCGCGGCCGACACGCTGACCGTCCGCGCGCCCGCGCAGGCCGTCACGCTGCTGCGCCGCGCGCTGGACACGGCCCCGCCCGCCGGGCGGCCCCGGCTGCGGCGCCAGCTGATCCGGGCGCTGCTGTGGCAGGGCCTGCACGCCGACGCCGAGCGCCTGGCGCGGGTCGCGCTGGCCGAGGACGACGACCCCGCGCAGGAGGGCGAGCTGCGCTGGCTACTGGCCCAGGCCTGCTACCGGCGCGGACGGCTGCGCGAGTCGCTGGCCGCCATCGAGGAGGCGCTCGACCAGGCGCCGCTCACCGAGGCCGAGCGGGGGCGCTTCCACGGCTTCGCCGCCGTCTGCCTGTGCTTCCTGGCCCGCATCGAGCAGGCGCGGGCCGCCGCGCTGCGCGCCGCCGAGATCGGCGAGGCGACCGGCGACGCCCGCACCACCGGCATCGGCGACTTCGCCCTGGCCATCACGTACGTCATCGACGGTGACCTGGAACGGGCGATGGCCGCCAACGACCGGGCGCTGGCCACCTTCGCCGAGGGCGTGCGGCCCGACCTGCAGGTCGACCCGTACACGCTGCGCGGGCTGTGCCTGATGGAGCTGGACCGGCTGCCCGAGGCCGATCGCGCGCTGGCCGCGGCGATCACCGCCAACCGCGAGACCGGCGGGGCGTACCTGGCCATCGCGCACACGCTGCGGGCCCGGCTGATGTACCTGTCCGGCCGCTGGGACGACGCGCTCGTCGAGTGCGAGATCGGGCTGGAGAACCCGGACCTGCTCGGCAGCGCCGTGCGCCTGCGCGGCATCGCCGACCTGATCGCGGTGCACCGCGGCGCACCGGCCGCGGCGGCGGCCCCGATCGCGAGCGACACGTCTTTCGCGCACCACTCCAGCCGCTGGGCCCGTGCCCTGGGCGTGGAGGTCCAGCAGGGGCCGGCGGCGGCGTACGAGCTGCTCGCCCCCGCCTGGGACCGGGCGCACGGGCTGGAGCCGCGGGCGCTGGTCTACCGGGTCTGCACCGACCTGGCCCGGCTCGCCGTCGCCGCCGGGCGTCCCGAGCGGGCCCGCGCCTTGGCCGACGACATCGACACGCTGCTCGCCGTGCACGACCACCCGAGCATGGCGGCCACCGGGCGGCTGTGCCGGGGCCTGGCCGACGGGGACGCCGACCTGCTGCTGGCCGCGGCCGCCGACTTCCACCGCGCCGGCTGGCCGCTCTACGAGGGGTACGCCTACGAGAACGCGGCGGAGACGCTCGCCCGCCGGGACCGGCCCGCGCAGGCCCGCCAGGCGCTGGACCGGGCGCTGGAGATCTACGGCGGGCTGGAGGCCGCCGCCGACATCGCACGGGCCGAGGCGCGACTGCGCCAGGCCGGCATCCGCCGCGGCGTCCGCGGCCCGCGCAAGCGGCCCAAGCACGGCTGGGAGGCGCTCACCGAGACCGAGCAGCGGGTCGCCGCGCTGGTCGCCGGCGGCATGTCCAACCCCGACATCGCGGCCCGGCTGTTCCTGTCGAGGCGCACGGTGCAGTCGCACGTGTCCAGCATCCTCGCGAAGCTCCAGGTCAACTCACGGGTCGAGCTCGCGGTCCGCGCCGCCGAACGCAGCGCCACCCAACCCTGACCACCCCCACCCACCCGGCCCGGCGCACCCGACCCCACCCGGCGCACCCGACCCCAACCGGCCGGCCCGCGCGGGTTCCGTCATAGACGTTGGCCTATCTGGATGAAGTTTTCGAGATCATCTTCATCCAGATAGGCCAACGTCCATGTAAAAGCGGGTTCGGCGAGGGGTCAGTCGTGGGGCGGTGCGGCGTGGTCGGGGGTCTCCGGCTCGTCGGACGGGTCCGGCTCCGCCGACGGCGCGACGCCGGGCAGGTCCGCCGCGGCCGGGGCGTCGGCGGTGTCGCCGATGACCGACTCGGGGTGGGCGGCGACGTACTCGTCGAGCAGGCCGTCGCGGGCCGCCTGGAACATGAGCAGCGTCTGCGGGCTGATCGCCTGGGTGCCCTTGACCTTGGCCCGGTGGTACATGCCGTTGTTCGTCTTCAGCATGATCACGTCGGCGGTGGCCAGGTCGCGCAGCGTCCAGAGGTAGTCGAAGAGCTCGGCGTGCCCGGTGTCGATCTTCAAGGTCCCGCCGGCCGCCCGGATCAGGTCGTTGACCTTGACCGGATTGGTGACGACCCCGGCGGAGGTGGCCTTGTCCGCGATCGCCTTGAGCAGCTGCTGCTGGTGGCGCTGCCGATCGTAGTCGCCGTACGGGCCGGACTTGCGCTGGCGGGCGAAGTCGAGCGCCTCCCAGCCCGCCATGTCCCGGCAGCCGGCGTGGTGGACGTAGCTGTTGGGCAGGAACACCCCGCTGCGCTTGCCGTAGGCGTACTGCGGCTTGCCGTCGACCACGACGTAGTGGTCGGAGCGGGTCTCCCGGTCGACGCACATGTGCACGCCGCCCAGCTCCTCGACCACGTTGCGGAACGCGTCGAAGTCGACGACCATCACGCCGTCGAACTTGAGCCCGGTCAGCTCGTGCACCATGTTCGCGGTCAGCGCCGCGCCGCCCTGCCAGCCCTGCCCGTTGCGCGAGCCGTACGCGTACGCCGCGTTCGCCCTGGTCCGCGCCCCGCCGAAGCCGGCGGGGGCGTACGGCGGGATGTACACCAGCGCGTCGCGCGGGATGGACATCAGGTAGGCGCGGTCGTGGCCGGACGGCACGTGCAGCACGATGATCGAGTCGGCCCGCCCGCTGCCCTCGGCCCAGCCCTCCCGGGTATCCAGGCCCAGCAGCAGGATGTCGATCGGGCCGCGCAGGGTCCGCCCCTCGATGGCCGGCTCCTTCTTCGCCTCCCCCTCCAGCGCCGTGCCGGTCTCCACCGAGCCGGCCAGGCTGTGCAGGTAGGACTGGGTGACCATGGCGCCGCCGAAGCCGAGGGCGAGCACGAGCACGACCACGCCGAGCGTCAGCACCGCCCACACCGGCAGGCGGCGGCGCGGTCGCACCGCGGGGATGTCTGACTGGCCGCGGGGGCTCTCGATCGGGGTCATCGGTCTCTCCGTGCCGGGGATCTCCTGGCGATGGACCATACCAGCCGATTGATGCACCTTCGCGTGTTTTGGGTGGTTCGCGGATCCCGGGAGGTTTCAGAACGTCTTGGCCGGGTAACCGAGGGGCAGAGATATCCGCATCTCGAAGGAGTTGACGATGGGTATCAAGGACAAGGTCAGCAACGAGGCCGAGAACATCAAGGGCAACGCCAAGGAAGCCACCGGCAAGATGACCGACAACGAGCGGCTCGAGGCCGAGGGCAAGATGGATCAGGCCGAGGCCAAGGCCAAGAAGGCCGGCGAGAAGGCCAAGGACACGATGAGTGACGCCAAGGACGCGGCCAAGGACGCGATCCGCCGATAGTCCTTGATGCCGAGCCGGGGGTGGGCCGCACGCCACGCCGCCGACCCCCGAACACCGCGAAGCTCCGCCCGGCCGGGCGGAGCTTCGCTCATCTGGCTGTTCAGTGCTCCGAGCCGGAGAACGGCTCAGGCGGGTTGCGCGGGTCGCGCCGCTCCTCGGTGAGCCGCTCGGTGTCCTCCTGCCGGCGCTCGTCGTCGCGGTGCGCCTCGTCGCGCGTGCGCTCCAGGTCGGACTCCGGCGTGGTGTTCGGCTCGTACTCCCCTGGGCTGTGATCGTTCATGTCCGGCTGCATACCCACGCCACGGCCTGCACAAACGCGAGCGCGGCCGGCGTCGGGTGTATCCTGATCATCTCGGCGACATCTCGTGTTGTCCCCGCTGACGCTGGTCGACGGCCCTATGATCTGTTGACATGACAGTCAGTGAGCAGCTCATCACGTCGAGCAGCGAGGAGCCGGACGCCAGGGATCTCCGTGCCGAGCTGATCACTCTGCTCGACCGCTGGCAGTACTGGCGCAACGATCCGGCGTACCCGGGCACGGGCCGCATCGGGCCCGCCTGGCAGGCCGGGCTCGACCAGGCCATCGCCGCCGCGCGGCGCTCGGTCGACGCGCTGCCGCCCGATCACGACCCCAGCGCGCTGGCCGATCTCACCCAGCCGCTGCTGAGCACGTTCTGGGCGCACCGGCCCGGCCCGATGGCCGAGGTCGTCAACCAGGTGGCGCTGCTGCGGCTGCGGGCCGTCGCCCGGCACGGCCGCACGGCCCGCCCGAGCACCCAGCCCGCGCCGGTCGCCGTCGGCAGCGCAGCGAACTGAACATCCGGTTTAGCCGCTCTCCGGCCGGGTACGTCATCGGCGACGGGGTGGACACCGCGAGAGTGGGGAGTTCGTAAGTGTTGCTTCTAGGCTTGATCCTGCTGCTGCTGGGTTATTTCCTGAACATCAGCATCCTCTGGACGATCGGCCTGATCCTGCTGATCGTGGGAGCGATCCTGTGGATCCTGGGAGCCGTGGGGCGCCCGGTCGGCGGACGAAGGCATTACTGGTAGGAGCACCGCGAAGGAATGATCTTCCGCGAGAGGGGCGCCCGGCGACGGGCGCCCCTCTCGCGTCACGCGGAGGCGGCGGGCTCGGCCGGCGGCGCGGCCACCGGCACCAGCACCACGGCGAGCAGCAGCCCGAACAGCGCCTGCACCACCGGCACACCCGTGTAGATCTCCGGCACGAACCGGGTGGCGGCGCCGTCCACCATGGGCGCCAGCGGCGGGGCGGTCAGCACCGCCGTGGCCAGGTAGACGGCCCAGGTCAGCAGGCCGGCCAGCGCCGCGTACGCGCGCAGCCGCGCGGGCCGGGCCGCCGACGGTCGCAGCCACAGCGCCGCCAGGTCCACCAGCACGCCCGCCACCAGCAGGCCGGCGATCAGCTCCAGGTTCTCGAACCCGGCGATGGCCGCGCAGAGCGCGCCGATCACGGCGTAGAGCACGGTGGCGCTGCCGACCGGGAGCGTCCAGCGCTTGGCCAGGGTCAGCAGCGGGATGATCAGGACCGCGTTGGTGACCAGGATCGAGGTCACCACGTTGGACGTGTGGAACTCCTCCAGGTCGGTCAGCGCCACCACGATGCTGCCGGGGCGGAACACCAGCGCGTTGGCGTACTGCAGGAACAGCAGCACCAGAGTCGCGGCCAGCGCCATCGACAGCACCGCGGGCAGCAGCGCGCGCAGGCCGGTCACCGGCTCGGCGGTGCGGCGGGCCCACGCGGTGCGCAGCGGCGTGGTGACGATCACCAGCATCGAGGTGACCAGGCCGAGGTGGCTCGGGCTGAACAGGATGTCGATGTTCTGCTCCACCCCGAACACGGTGTGCCACAGGAAGTCGAGGAAGCCGGAGAGCGCGAACGCGCCGAGCGCCACCACCGAGGCCGGGTAGCCGACCGGCATCGCCCGGAAGTCGGGCAGGCGGCCGCCGCGGAAGGCCGGGCGGCAGGTCCACAGGATCCAGCCCGCGGTCACGATGAAGCCCCAGTAGAACACCGCGTGCCAGGGCGTGAAGAAGGTCTCGAGCTGGGGCACGTTGTTGTGGGCCCAGGCGTCGACCATCAGCCCGACGGTGAACCAGGTGCCGAGCAGCACCGTCACCAGGTCGGTGCGGTAGGACGTGACCGGCCGGGCCGGGGTGTCCACCGCGGACTCCGTGGGGATCGTCTCCTGCTCGGTGCTGACCATACGAGTCCCCGTCCTGCCGCGCCATCGATGCGGCACAAAGGATATCGCCGGTCGAGCGCCGTCGTCAGCCGACCGGGCTCGGGGTGGGCAGGACCGGGGCGGGCGCCGGGATCGCGGGCGGGCAGGCGGGCAGCGCGCCGTCACGGCCGCGCAGCCGCAGCCGCTCCAGCAGCTGCCGCTTCAGCTCCTGGTCGCGCAGGTCCTGCAGCTTCTGCTGGTCGGGCAGCTGCCGCTGCTCGCGCAGCCACGGCTGCTCGCGCAGCCGCTGCTTGCGGTCGCGCAGGTCCTCCCGGTCGTCCTCGTCGAAGCGGACCTCGTGGCGGCCGCCGTGGTGCCCGATCATGACTCCCGCGGCCAGGCCCAGCCCGCCGCACAGCAGGCCGCCGAACAGGAAGGCGCCGAGCAGGGCGAACACCACGCCACGGCTCGGGCGGGGCAGCGTGCGCGCCGGTGCGGCCGGCTCCGGCTCGGTGGGGGTGTCGTCTGCGGGCGGCAGCGGCTCGGTGGTCATGAGAGCTCCAAAGCTGTGGGGGTACGGCGGCCCGCCGGTGTACGCGGCACGGACCGGGTACCACTGTGACACCGCACGGCGGGCAGCGGAAGCGGCCCGTGGTACACATGGGCCGGTGGACGCTGAGGAGGAGCCGGGCGGGCGGCGGGTCGAGGACCTGGTGCTCGATGCCGCACGCGACTGCGTGCTCGCGTACGGGGTGCGCCGCACGACGGTGACGGACGTGGCGCGCCGGGCCGGGGTGTCCCGGATGACGGTGTACCGGCGCTGGCCCGACGTGCAGAGCCTGGTCGGCGACCTGATGAGCCGGGAGTGGCACCGCGTGATCGTGGACGCGGCCAGCGCCGCCGCGGCGGCCGACGGCCCGCTGCGCGCCCGCCTGGTGGCGCAGTCGGTGGCGGCGGCGGGCAGGCTGCGCGCGCACCCGCTGCTCCGCAAGATCCTTGAGGTGGATCCGGAGATCCTGCTGCCATACATGCTGGACCGGCGCGGCGGCGGGCAGGAGGAGATGCTCGGCTTCCTGCACCGGACGATCGCCGCCGGGCAGGCGGAGGGCTCGGTGCGGCCGGGCGACCCGGCCCGGCTGGCCCGCGCCGTGCTGCTGACCGCGCAGTCGTTCGTGCTGTCCCTGCCGACCGTCGCCGACGGCCACACCGCCGCCGAGTTCGACGAGGAGCTGGCCCTGCTACTCGACCGCTACCTGGCCCCGGTCCCGGCCACGCGCCCCCGCGCCACCTCCCGCCGGACCGGCTAAGCCACCGTGGCACGCGGGCGTGGACCGGGTGACCGTGGTGGCCTACCTGGTTCGGGATGTGGGCACATCCGGAACAGGTAGGCCGGTCGGCTTGTCACTGTGCCGCGAGCACCGACAGGGCGCCGGCGCGCACCTGCAGCGACAGCGAGCCGAGCACCGACAGCGGGTCGCCGTCGGCGTAGGCGGGCACGGGCCGGTCGGCCGACAGCGTCACCGACGCGCCGCGCAGCACCGTCACCTCGGGGCGGCGTACGTGCGCGCCGCTGCGCATCTCGCGCAGGACCAGCGGGAACAGCAGTTTGGACGCGCAGCCGAGCACGATCACGTCGAGCAGGCCGTCGTCGACCCGCGCGCCCGGCGCGACGTGCAGGCCGCCGCCGTAGTAACCGGAGTTCGCCACCACGACCGTGTACGCGGTCAGCGCCACGGGCTCGCCGCCGTCCACGGCGATCTCGTAGCGGGCGGGCCGCCACCCGGCCAGCGCCCGCGCCCCGGCGAGCGGGTAGACCAGCCCGGACGGCGTCCACCGAGCGCGGTTGGCGCGCTCGTTGGCGGCCGCGTCGACCCCGGCGTACACGCTGCCCAGCACGGTCTCGGCACCGGTGTCGACGACGTCGATGCGGCGGGGTGCGCCGTGCAGCAGCAGCTCGGCGACGTCCTCGGCCCGGTCGGGCAGGCCGAGCTGGCGGGCCAGGTCGTTGCCGCGCCCGGCGGGGACGATGCCGAGCACGCCGCCGGTCCCGGCCAGCGCCGCGCCCAGGCAGCGCAGCGTGCCGTCGCCGCCGGAGGCGAGCACCACGTCACCGGCGGCGGCGCTGCGGCGGGCCACCTCGCGCGCCTGCGCGACGCCGGTCGTGTACTCCACGCGCACCCGCGCCCCGCCCGCCCGCAGCAGCTGCGCGACCGGCATCAGCCGGGCCAGCCCGCGCCGCGCCGCCGGCCCGACGACCGCCGTGAACGACCTGCTCATCAGGCCGGGTCTGCGGATCCGTCTGCGCCGGACGGCCCGGCGGACGGTGTGCCGCCGGGGAGCAGGATGCCCGGGTTGAGCACGCCGGCCGGGTCGAGGGCGCGCTTCACGCCGAGCAGGGCGTCGACGCCGAGCGGGCCGATCTCCCGGGCGTACCAGTCGCGGTGGTCGGTGCCGACGCCGTGGTGGTGGCTGATGGTGCCGCCCGCCGCGATGATCGCGTCGTTGGCCGCCGCCTTGGCCTGCTGCCAGCGCGCCACCGGCTCGTCCGGGAACGCGGTGACCACGGTGAAGTACAGCGACGCCCCGGTCTCGTAGACGTGCGAGACGTGGCACAGCACCATCGAGGGCACCGGCAGCGCCCCGAACAGCGCCTCGCGTACGGCGTCGTAGAGACCGGGCAGCGCGGACCAGAACGCGGCCGTCTCCAGCGTCTCGGCGAACGCGCCCGCGTCGAGCAGCGCGTCGCGCAGGTACGGCGCGTCGAAGCGGTGTGCGGCCCACTGCTCCCCCGGCTCGGGGCCGAGCTCCTGCCCACCGCATCCGCGCAGCACCGCGGCGGTGTCGGCGGCGGCGCGCGCCACGTCCGCGCCCTCGTGGCCGACGACCATCAGGCAGCCGCCGTCGCCACGGCCCCGGCCGGTGGCCCCGAGCATGGTCTCCACCTCGTCGGACAGCCGCAGCACGGTCGGGCGCGGGCCGTCCTGGGCCAGCCGCCGGGCCGCCGCGACGCCGTCGGCGAACGACTCGAACCGCCAGCCCTCGTAGCGGCGCTGCGCGGGCACCGGGCGCACCCGCACGGTCACGTCGGTGATGACGCCGAACGCGCCCTCCGAGCCGAGGAACAGCCGGCGCAGGTCCGGCCCGGCGGCGGAGGCGGGCGCGCGGCCGGTGGTGATCGTGCCGCGCGGGGTGGCCACGGTCAGGCCGACCACCATGTCGTCGAAGCGGCCGTACCCGGCTGAGGCCTGGCCGGAGGAGCGGGTGGCGGCGAAGCCGCCGATGGTGGCGTACTCGTAGGACTGCGGGACGTGGCCGAGGGTGAACCCGTGCGCGGCCAGCAGCTCTTCGGCGCGCGGGGCGGGCAGGCCGGCCTGCAGCACGGCGGTGCGCGACACCGGGTCGACGGCGACCAGCCGGTCCAACCGCTTCAGGTCGAGCGTGACATGGCCTGCGGCCCGCGGCGCGAGACCGCCGACCACCGAGGTGCCGCCGCCGAACGGGACCACGGCGAGCCGGTGCTCGGCGCAGGCGGCCAGCACCGCGAGCACCTGGTCGTGGTCGGCGGGGGCGACCACCGCGCCGGGCAGCGCGGGCAGCTCGCCCGCCCGCTGGTGCACCAGGTCGGGCGTGGACTTGCCGGAGGCGTACGCGGCGCGCGCGGCGGTGCCGGTGCGGACGTGCTCCGCGCCGACGATCCCGGCCAGCACGTCCAGCACCGCCGCGGGCAGCGGGGACGCGGGTGCGGTGACCGCGTCCGGCGCGGCGGCCGGTGGCGGCGGCGTCACGTCGAACACCTGCTTGAGCAGCCCGGCCACCGCGTCCGGCAGCGGCTTGGCGTGCTCCGGTGCGCCCCAGCGCGCCCAGCCGGAGCCGAGCCCTTCCCGCATCTCATCCATGTGTGACAGAGTTACATCAAGTGTCACTTCGGCGCAAGGAGGCGTACCGTGGACACATCGCTGACCGCGGCCCGGCGCGAGCGGGAGCTGGCCGCGCTGGCCGCCGGTGAGGTGGTCGACGTGCTGGTGGTGGGGCTCGGCGTGACCGGGGCCGGGGTGGCGCTGGACGCGGCGGCGCGCGGCCTGTCCGTCGCCGCGATCGACGCCCACGACCTGGCGTTCGGCACCTCCCGGTGGAGCTCCAAACTGGTCCACGGCGGGCTGCGCTACCTGGCCAAGGGCGAGCTGGGCGTGGCGTACGAGAGCGCCGTCGAGCGCGGCGTGCTGCTGACCCGCACCGCGCCGCACCTGACCCGCGCGCTGGCGATGGTGCTGCCCGCGACGGCGTACACCGCACCGGGGCACGTGCGCGTGGCCGGGCTGGGCCTGCACGCGGGCGACCTGCTGCGGGCCGTGGCGGGCACCCGCCGGGCGGTGCTGCCGGGCACGCGGCGGCTGTCCGCGGCCGAGGCGCGCGGGATGGTGCCCGCGCTGCGCGGGGCCGGGCTGCGCGGCGGCCGGCTGTCCTGGGACGGGCAGCTGTGCGACGACGCCCGCCTGGTCACCGGGCTGGCCCGCGCCGCGGCGGGGGCGGGCGCGCGGGTGCTGACCCGCTGCCGCGCCACCGAGCTGACCGGCGACGGGGCCACCGTGCTCGACACGCTGACCGGTGCCCGCCACGTCGTCCGGGCCCGCGCCGTGGTCAACGCGACCGGGGTGTGGGCCGGGCAGCTCGCCCCCGAGATCGTGCTGCGCCCGTCGCGCGGCTCGCACCTGGTGCTGCCCGCCGCGCTGCTGGGCGGGCTGTCGGCCGGGCTGACCATCCCGGTGCCCGGCGAGCTCTCCCGCTTCGTCATCGTGCTGCCGCAGCCCGACGGGCTGGTGTACGTCGGCCTCACCGACGAGCCGGTGGACGGCCCGGTCCCGGACGTGCCGACCGCACCCGAGTCCGACGTGGACTTCCTGCTCGACGTGCTCAACTCGGCCCTGGAGACGCCGGTGCGCCGGTCCGACGTGCTCGGCACGTTCGCCGGGCTGCGGCCGCTGATGGCCGCGGGCGGGCGCACCGCCGACATCTCCCGGCGGCACGCGGTCGTGCAGGGCCGCGACGGCGTGGTCACGGTGGTCGGCGGGAAGCTGACCACGTACCGCCGGATGGCTCAGGACACGGTCGACCTGCTGGCCCGGCGGCCGGGCCTGCGCGCCGGGCCGTGCCGCACCCGCGACCTGCCGCTGCCGGGTGCGGCGGCCCGCGACCGGCTCGCCCTGGTCCCGGCACCCGCCCGGCTGCTCGCCCGCTACGGCACCGAGGCCCCGTCCGTCCTCGCCGAGGCCCCGCCGGAACTGCACGCCCCGCTGGTCCCCGGCTCCCCGGTCACCGGCGCGGAGCTGCTGTGGGCTGTGCGCCACGAGGGCGCGCTCACCGTCGACGACCTGCTCGACCGGCGCACCCGCCTGGGGCTGGTGCCCGCACTGCGCGAGGCCGCGCTGCCGCACGCCGAACGCATCCTCGCCGACGCCTGAAAGGAAGGGCACCTTCTTAACGGACGTCGGTGTAGAAGGTGCCCTTCCCCACCTCCGTCGCGGCCGACGCGCGACGCTGTCCGGAAGGGAGCTTGATGAACGGCACAGAGGGAGCCCGCACCACGGCCGGGCGCGAGCGGTCCTGGTGGGGCTGGGGGTGGGCGGACCAGGCGCTCGACGCCGCGGCCTGCGCGAAACTGGCGCGGCGGGTCAGCCCGTTCCTGCCGCTGGAGGGCGGGCCGGCGCCGGTGCCGCCGGTGCCGGAGCTGCCCGCGTCGCGACTGCGGCCGCCCGCCGCGGTCGCTGCGCTGTGCCGCGACGACGCGCGGAGCCGGGCCGCGCACGCGTACGGGCGCGCGTACCGCGACGTGGTGCGGCTGCTGCGCGGCGAGCTGGCCAACCCGCCGGACCTGGTCGCCTACCCGCGCGACGAGGCGGACGTGGTCGCGGTGCTGGACTGGGCCGCGGCGGCGGGCGTGCCGGTGGTGCCGTTCGGCGGCGGCACCAGCGTCGTCGGCGGCGTGGAGTTCCGCGGCGGCGGGCCGTGGCTGTCGCTGGACCTGACCGGCCTGTCCGGGGTGGTCGAGGTGGACGAGGTCAGCCGGGCCGCGCTGATCAGGGGCGGCACGCTCGGGCCGGACCTGGAGGACGCGCTGCGGCCGCACGGGCTGACGCTGCGGCACTTCCCGCAGAGCTTCGAGTTCTCCACCTTCGGCGGCTGGCTGGCCACCCGCGCGGGCGGGCACTACGCCACCGGGTACACCCACATCGACGACCTGGTCGAGTCGCTGCGGGTGGTCACCGGCGCCGGGATCGCCGAGTCGCTGCGGGTGCCCGCCTCCGGCGCGGGTCCCTCGCCGGACCGGCTGTGGCTCGGGTCGGAGGGCGCGCTCGGCGTCATCACCCAGGGCTGGGCCAGGGTGCAGCGCCGCCCGGAGTTCCGGGCCGGGGCCGCGCTGCGCTTCGAGGCGTACGCCGACGCCGTCCGCGCGGTCCGCGCGGTGGCCCAGTCGGGCCTGCGCCCGGCCAACTGCCGCCTGCTCGACCCGCTGGAGGCGATGCTCGGCGCGGCCGCCGGCGACGGCGCGAGCCGGCTGCTGCTGGCCTTCGAGTCCGCCGACCATCCGGTGGACGCGCAGCTCGCACGGGCCGTCGAGCTGTGCCGCGCGCACCGCGGCGTGCCCGAGCAGGCCGCGCGCGACACCGCCGGGCAGTGGCGCGAGACGTTCGTGGGCGCGCCGTACCTGCGCGACGGGCTGGCGCGGCTCGGGGTCGTGGTGGAGACGTTCGAGACGGCCTGCACCTGGTCGGCGTTCGAGGCGCTGCACGCCGCCGTGGTCGCCGCGGTCGCCACCACGGGCGTCGCCGAGACGGGGCACCCGGCGCTGGTCACCTGCCGGTTCACGCACGTCTACCCGGACGGCCCGGCGCCGTACTTCACCGTCTACGCGGCCGGGCGGCGCGGAGCGGAGGTCGCGATCTGGGACGCGCTCAAGCGGGCCGCGGGCGACGCGATCGCCGCGCACGGCGGCACGATCACCCACCACCACGCCGTCGGCCGCGACCACCTGCCCTGGTACGCAGGTCAGCGGCCCGAGCCGTTCGCACTGGCGCTGCGGGCGGCCAAGGCCGCGGTGGACCCCGCGGGCGTGCTCAACCCAGGCGTGCTGCTGCTCTGACCAGCTAGGACAGGGCATGAAGAAGCCCGCTTCGGCGATCACGGGGGAAACCGTCGAAGCGGGCTTGGAGCGAAGGTACCTCGTTTTCGGCGCGAGCGCCATCCCTGTCTTCCGGAAAATCTGCTTACGCAACTGTCGGGCGGCGCTGGCATACTCCCCCGCACGTGACGGGGAGGATGACGATGGGCTGGCTGCCGACGGGCTCGGGCTACGACGTGGCCCTCGACAAGGGCAGGGTGGTCTGCCGCAACGCGCAGGGCACCCGGCTGCGGAGCCTGCCCGCGTCCCTTAAAGACGATCCGGTCGTCGCCGAGCTGCGGCAGCTGCGCGACTGGCTGGCCCGGCACGAGGCCGAGTGCGTGGCCGAGGTCGAGCGGTGGATGGTGCGCGGACTGCCGGTCACCCTGCCGGTGCTGACCCGCGTCTGGGCCGACGACGCCTGGCGGGGCGCGCTGCGCGACCTGGTCGTGACGCCGTACGCCGACGGCGTGCCGGACCTCGGCCGCGCCGGGTTCCTGCGCGACGTCGACGCCGGGCGCGGGCTGGGCGTGGTCGGCCTCGACGGCGAGTCGGCACGGCTGTCCGGGCAGCTGTTCGCGGTGCCGCACCCGGTGCTGCTCGACGACCTCGACGAGCTGCGCGAGTTCGCGGCCGAGCTGGACGTGCGGCAGGGCGTCACGCAGCTGTTCCGCGAGGCGTACCGCAAACCCGCCGACGATGCCGCCTGCCGGGCGGTGCTGGCCGGCTACGCCGAGGCGCGCTACGCGCAGCTGCGGCACGCGACCACCCGCGCGACGGCCCTGGGCTGCGTCGTGCGCGCCGGCACCGCCCGCAGCCGGTGCTGGGCGGACGGCGGCGCGGTCGACGCCTCGATCTGGCTCGGCGACGGCGACCCCGGCGCGGAGGCCATGCTCGGTGAGCTGGAGTTCACCGACGCGCAGGGACGCGGGCTGGGCTTCGGCGAGGTGCCGCCGATCGTCTGGTCCGAGGGCGTACGGCTCGCCGCGGCGCTGCACGCGGCCGCCACCGGAGGGCAGGGCGCATGAGCACTCACGATCGGCTGCTGGACGCGGGCGCGGTGCTGCCCGGCGACGGCCCGGCGGACCCGGCGGTCACCGTGCTGACCGCCCGCGACTACACCCATCCGGCGCTGCCCGGCCGCACCGTCGTGCGCCTGGCCAGCGCGCCGGTCGGCGCGGCCGAGGACCTGAGCATGGAGTTCCTCGGCTTCACCGCCGGGCCCGCCGGGCCGGTGGGCCACGCGCGGACCCGGACGCTGGGCTTCCCCGCCTGGGTGCTGGTGCACGACCCGGCCCACGGCCGCGAGGCGCTGGCGCTGGTCAAGGACATGGAGAAGCTGGCGCGGACGGCCCGGTCCAAACCGGGTAACGCCCGCGACGGCTACGAGGCGCTCGCGCGGCGGCTCGGCGCGACGGTGCCGCACTTCCTGCCCCCGTTCTGGGAGCAGGCCGGGCGGGCTTACCTCGCCGCGGACAACCTGCGCCAGGCGGCGATGTGCTTCACCGCGGCCCGGCGCGCCGAGCAGGTGCACGGGCTCGCCGTGGACGAGCGGCGGCTGCGCGACGTGCACCTGGAGTTCGCGCTGGCGGGCGCCCTGCCGGGCAAGGCGCTCACCGAGTACGCCCGCGACGTCGCCGGGCGCCGCCCCGGACCGGAGGCGTACGCGCTGGTCCGCGAGGTCGCCGTGCACCGCGTGGCGGGCGGCCTGGCGCCGGGCGCGGGCTTCGCCGCGGAGCTGCGCCGGCTGGCGAAGGCGGCCGGGCTCGACGGCGCGGCCGAGGACGAGTCGCTCGCCCGTGAGCTGCTCGGCCTGCCCGCGGTGGTGCGCGCGCACGAGAGCCTCTGGAAGGCGTACCGGCCCGCGTTGCAGCGGCTGGCGCGCCGCGAGCCGGCGGTCACCGCGCGGCTGCTGGCGATCGTGCCCGACCCGGCCGACGCCGGTGGCGAGGTGCTCGACCAGTGGCTGGAGCTGCTGGAGGCGACCGGCGCCGCGGACGCGCTGGCCCGCGGGGAGGCCGACGCGGCGGACTGGCTGGAGCGTTTCGCCCAGCACCGGGCGGCCCGGCACCGGCAGCTCCGCAAGCCGTGCCCCCGGCTGACGGCGCTGGTCGAGCGGCTGGCGCCGCGGCTGCGGGCGGCGGGCCGACCGCTGCGGCTGCACGCCGCGCACGGTGCGACCGACCTGAACCTGATGGACCGGTGCCTGTCCCTGGACGTGCCGGTGGCCGACCATCACGGATGGCCGGACGGGCTGCCCCTGCATCTGTGGTTCGACGCCGAGCCGGCGGGCCGCCGCGACCTGGCCGCGATCGCCGCGGACCCGGTGCTGCTGCCCGCGCTGACCCGCGGCGTGTGGCAGCTGCTCGACCGCTACTCGCACGTGTACGCCGACCGCACTCTCGCCACGGCTCGGCTGGCCGAGATCCTGGTGCTGCCCGGGGTGCGCGCCGCGGCGCGGGCCGGGATCGCGCAGGTGACCACGCGGGTCGACGACACCACCCTGGCCGGGCTGGAGCTGGTGGCGAAGGCGCTGGCGCCGCTGTGGTCCGCGGCGGGCGTCGCCGTCGCGCCCGAGGACCTGCGCCGGACCGCCGCGGCCGACATCGCCGCGACGCTGGCCCGCACGCTGCGGGCGGGCCTCGTCGACGAGCTGGGCTGGCCCGCGTACGACGCCGCGGTGACTGCGCTCAAGCGCGTCCACGCGTCCGACAGCTGGCCCGCGGCGGCGGTGACCGACGAGATCCGCGTGGTCGCCGTGCCGCCCGAGGGCGAGCCGTTCGAGCACGTGATCCAGACTCCGCCGGACTCCTCCTGGCACAGCGTGGCCATCGGCTGCCGCGAGGTCGACGGCCGCCTGCTGGTCACCGGCGACGGCTACCAGGGCCACTGGGGCTACTGGGCGGACCGGCCCGGCGAGCCCTTCGTCCGGCGCGGTGGCGAGCGGGTGTGGACCGGCGGCCCGATGCCGCACCTGCCGCTGCCCGGCGGCGGCGTCACCACCGGCTCCCGCCCCTGGCACGCGGGCGACGGCACCGAACCCCGCCGGTATCCGGTGAGCAGTGACGGCACCACCTACTGGCGGTGCGAACCGGACGGCGACGCGCCCGGCCCGGCGACCGGGTGGCGCTGGCGCGAGTACGACCCGGCCACCGGCCACGGCGGCCGGTACGGCGGACCGGCGTTCTTCGCCGACGGCGCACCGGCGGACGGGCGGCTGGCGCCGCTGTGGTCCTGGCTGCGGCCCGCCCCGGCCGCGTACGCCGGCTCGCCGCTCGGCTGTGCGGACGGCCTGCTCGGCTGGCGCCTGCACGTCCTGCCCGACGGCTCCCAGCTGGGCCGGTCGGTGGACGGGCGCACCGTGCGCCTGACCGCCGCCGCGCCGGGCCACCACCTCGTCGGGGCGCTGACCCTGCCCGGCGACGACCGCCCCCGTCCGGTCACGGCGAAGGACGCCACCTGGGTACGCGGCGCCCACCTCACCGTCACCGTGTGGGACGCCGACGGCACCAGCCCGGTGCAGGAGTGCGCCGCCACGCACACCCGCCCGCCGTTCACGCACTGGCACGCGCTGCGCCCCCGCGACGAGGCGGGCTCGGCCGCCCTGCGCGCGGTCACCACCGAGCTGGCCGCGGCCCTGCTGTCCGACGTCGCCGCGGGCGGGCAGGCCGACCTCGACGGCCTGATCGACCGGGCTGTGCAACGGCGGCTGCCGGCGCTGACCCATCCGGAGCCGCGCCGCGCGATCCGTGGCCTGGTGCGCACCGCTCTGCGCCTGACCGACCGGCTCGCCGGCCTGGCGAAGCTGGTCGAGGCGGCGGCCCCGGCTCCCGCGATGCCCGCGACGTCCGGACACCCGACCGCCGGGACGGCGGCGGCCGCGCCGACCGTGTCCGATGCGGAGCTGGCCGGGGCGCTGGAGCCGCTGGTCCGCTGGCACGCCCGGTACTACGACGGCACGACCGACGTGCGCGCCGCCGTGCTGGGCCAGGTCACCGGGCTCGCGGACGCGCTGGACGAGGTGCCGGGCGCGAAGCTGCCCAACGCCGAGGCGCCGTGGCCGCAGCTGCTGCCCGGCCTGGGCGCGCTGCTGACGGTCGCCGCCTCTCCCACGTCGAGCGACGCGCGCCGGCTCGCGGTGACCCGGCTGCTGCGGGCGTTCGCGGACTCGCCGTTCGCCGCGCCCGATTCGCGGGTGCGTTTCGTCGAGCTGGCGGTGGACGAGAACTTCCGGTGGGCCGGTCTGGTGCGCGCCGGCGAGCGCCGCATCGCCTTCCTGTCCGGCCGGCGCCGCCTGGTGGGTGACGACGGGCGGGTGCGGGCGTCCATCCGGTACGCCGTCGACCGCTGCCCGGAGGCCGCGTTCGCGCCGATCGAGGGCATCGAGGTGCGGCGGGAGATCCGCCGGGCGGGGTGGGGTGAGGCCGCGCGGCTGCGGACCGCCGCCGACCTGCTCGACCGCGAGGGTGCGGCGCCCTTGCGCCCGGAGGCGGCCGTGCGGCTCGCCGAGCTGACCGGGTTGACCCGCCCCGAGGCGGTGCTGCTGCTGGCCGGGCTGCCGATCGGCGATCAGCATGAGCCCGCCCTCACCCCGGCGTTGCGTAAGGTGCTCGGGCTGTCCGCGGCCGAGGCCCGGCTGGCGCGGGCCCGCTGGCACGACGTCGCGCATGAGCACCGCGTCGTGCTGCTCGACGCGGCCGTCCCGGACGACCCGGCGCGGCTGTGGACCGGCGGCCCCGACGTGGACGCGGTGGCGGCCCGCTGGACCGAGCTGTTCGGCAGGCGTACGCCGATCGCGGCGGAGCTGCTCGTCGAGGCCGGACGCGTGCTCCCCGGCCGGGACGGGGCACGGGTCGTGCAGGCCGTGGTCGATCCGCGCCCCGACGGCTGGATGTGCACCGACGGGGTGAGCGAGGCGCACGAGTGGCACCTGGTCACCACAGCCGGGCAGGGCGAGCCGTTCACCGAGCGGCAGCTGCCCGCGGCCGCGGCGGCGCTGGCCTGGCTGGCGTACCGGCTGCCCGCCGGCGATCCGCTGCGCGCCCGGCTGCCCCGCGCGCTGGAGCTGCTGCGGCAGCGCCTGGACAACCCGAAACTGGCCGTGGGCACGTCGTTCGTGCCGCAGGCCCTGGTGCCCGACGGGCTGCCCGGGCTGTGGCGCAGCCACGAGCAGGGCGGGTACGCGACGTACCACCTGCTTCCCCGGGAGATTTCCACTCCGGACGATCCGGCGCTGGTGCTCGGCCCGCCCGAGCTGAGCGCGGCGCTGCGGCTGCTGCGCGGCACCGCGCTGGACGCGGCGATCGACGAGGGCGGGACGCTCCCGGCGGGGGCGTACCCGCACGATCCGCGGCACAGCGTGCCCGAGCTGGTGGCGGCGGTGGCGGCGGCCCACGCGCTGAGCCCCGAGGCGGCCGCGTACTACCTGCAGTTGCTGGCGCTGCCCGACCCGACCGACGCGAACGCGGCCCGCTGGCTGGGCCTCACCGCGGCGGGGCTGAAGCCGCTGCGGGCCGCCCTGATGGCGGCGGGGCTGGTCGTCGAGGCGCGCCGGGCCCGCGCCGGGCGCACGGTGTTCCTGCCCGGCGGCTGGCGGGAGCTGAGGGCGCCCGCGCTGCCGCTGGAGTCGTGGAAGGCGGAGTCCCTGGGCCTGGGGCCCGAGTCCGCACCGCTGGGCACCGTGCTGGCCGGGCGGCCGGTCGCGGACCTGTTCCGCGCCGTCTGGACCCGGGTGTCCACCGGCGACGGCCCCCGCTACCAGGACCTTCCCGCACCCCGCTGACCTGGGGAAGATCGCTGTTCCGTGTCGGAACCTGCGCCTGAACCGCAGATCATGACACGGAACAGTGATCTCCCCACCGAGCCGCCGACCCGGCACCCGCCGGGCCCCACCCGACCGCGCGGGGATCGCGAACGCGCCCGCCGCCCGGCTCACCGCGGACCTACGACAGCTTGACCGGCGCGCCGGGGCCGAGCGGGATGCCGAGCAGATACCAGAGCACGAAGAACAGCGTCCACGCCACCGCGATGATCAGGGTGTACGGGATCATCAGCGAGATCACCGTGCCGACGCCGGCCTCCTTCTTGTACCGCTGCGCCAGCAGCACGATGAACGGCAGGTACACCATCAGCGGGGTGACCACGTTCATCGGCGAGTCCGCGACCCGGTACGCGGCCAGCACGGTCTGCGGCGCGACGCCCAGCCGCAGGAACAGCGGCACGAAGATGGGCGCGAAGATGGCCCACTTCGGGATGACGCCCGGGATGATGATGTCCAGGATCAGCACCACCAGGATGAAGCCGATGAGCAGCCACAGCGGGCCGATGTTGGCGCGTTCCAGGCCGTCGGCCATCTTGACCGCGGCGACCGTGGCCATGTTGGTGTAGTTGAAGTACGCGATGAACTGGGCGATGACCAGCAGCATGAAGATCAGGCCGCCGAGCCCGGCGAACGTCTTGGTGATGGCGTCCATGGCGGCGGCGCTGCCCTTGAGCGTCCCGGCGCCCTTGCCGTAGCACAGGCCGCACACCAGGAAGATCAGCATGATGATGAAGATCAGGCTGTCCATCAGCGGCGAGTCCTCGATGAGGCTGCCGGTGACCGGGTTGCGCAGGATGCCCCAGGGCTTGGGCGGCACGGACAGCAGCAGGAGCACGGCGACCACGGCGAGCAGCCCCCACAGCGCGTGGCGCAGCCCGCGTGCCTGCGCGGCCGGGGCGGCGTCGCCCTCGGCGGGGGCGGCCTCGGGCACGTCGGTCGGCTCGTGCGAGACGGCGCCGGTGAACTTCCCGAGCCGGGGCTCGATCACCTTCTCCGTGATGAACGTGATCAGGAACGCCAGGAAGATCGTGGAGCCGATGGCGAACAGCATGTTGTCGGTCAAGCTGATCTTCCGGGCCGGGTCGGCCAGCGCGATGGCCTCGTTGGTGATCTCGGTGATGATGCCGTCGGTCGGGGTGATCAGGATGTTGACCATGAACGTGCCGCCGACCGCGCCGAACGCGGCGGCCAGGCCCGCCAGCGGATGCCGCCCGACGCTCAGGAACGCGGCCGCGCCGAGCGGGATGAGCACGAGGTAGCCGGCGTCGGAGGCGATCGACGACAGGATGCCGACGAGCACGATGATGAAGGTCAGCGACCACGGCGGGGCGACCGCGACGAGCTTGCGGATCAGCGCGCCGATCAGCCCGGCCCGCTCGGCCAGGCCCACGCCGATCATCGCGACGAGGATGACGCCGACCACGCCGAAGTTGGTGAAGTTGCTGACCGCCGAGGTGAAGATGAACCGGATGCCGTCCGCGGTGAGCAGGCTCTTGATCTCCGTGGTCGCGGTGTACGTCTCGACCTTGGGGTGGTAGAGCTCGGCGGGCGGGATCTCGAGCGACGGCTCCTGGGTGCCGCCGGGGTAGGTCTCCTGCCCCACGATCGGCACGGGCGCGGCGGTCTCGTAGGTCACCTTGACGCCCATCGCGGCGAACACCGCCGACAGGACGATGATCAGGCCGATCAGGATCAGGAAGATCATCACCGGGTGCGGGACCTTGTTGCCGACCCGCTCGACCCCGTCCAGCATCCGCTGGGTGAAGGTCCGTTTCCCGGCGGGTACGGCGGCCGCGGTCATGCCTTCTCCTCGGGGTGCGCGGCGGCGCGGGCGGGCCCGCTCATGACCGCCGGCCGGCGGCGAGCGGGTCCGGCTGCGGGCGGGTGAAGGCCAGCGCCAGGTCCAGCAGCAGGCGCGCGCCGAACCCGGTGCAGCCCTGCGGGAACCAGGTGCGCGGCGTGTCGTTCTGCGCCGTGCCGGCGATGTCGACGTGGGCCCACGGGGTGCCCGCCACGAACTCCTCCAGGAACAGCGCGGCGTGGATGGCCTGCCCGTTCGCCCCGCCCATGTTCTTGATGTCGGCGACGTCGGAGTCCAGCTCGGCCCGGTAGCGGTGCGCGAGCGGCAGCTGCCAGACCGGCTCGTCGACCCTGGTCGCGGCCGCCCGCACCTGGTCGACCAGGCCTTGGTCGTTGCCGAACACCCCGGCGACCTGCGGGCCCAGCGCGCGCAGGCAGGCGCCGGTGAGCGTGGCGATGTCGACGATCGCGTCCACCGGCTCCTCGGTCGCCAGCACCAGCGCGTCGGCCATCACCAGCCGGCCCTCGGCGTCGGCGTTGACCACCTCGACGGTGGTGCCGCCGCGCATGGTGAGCACGTCGCCGAGCTTGACGGCGGTGCCCGAGGGCATGTTGTCGGTGCACATCAGGTACCCGGTGACCGCGACCGGGCAGTCCAGCCCGCGTAGCTGCGACATCGCGGCGAGGATGGCGGCGGCGCCGGACATGTCGTTCTTCATGGTGGCGTGCACGGCGTCGGCGGGTTTGAGGCTGATGCCGCCGGAGTCGTACATGATGCCCTTGCCGACTAGGGTCAGCCGGGGCGCGTCGGCGGCGGCGGGCCGGTAGCGCAACTTGATCATCCGTGGCTCGTCGGCGCTGCCCGCGTTGACCCCGAGCAGGCCGCCGCAGCCCAGCTCGAGCAGCGCGTCCCGGTCGTACACCTCGACGGACAGCCCGCAGTCGGCGCCCAGCTCGGCCGCGGTCGCGCCGAGCCGCTCCGCGGTGAGCAGGCTGGGCGGCGAGTTGGCCAGGTCGCGGGCGAGCGAGGCGGCCTGGGCGTACGCCAGCCCACGGCGCGCGCCGCGCTCCACCGCCGCGACCGCGTCCGGCGCGCAGACCAGGGTCACCGCGGTGACGGGCGGTTCCGGCTCCCGTTTCAGCACGCCGAAGCGGTACCGGGCGAGCAGCATCCCCTCGACCGCGGCCTGCCCGGCCGACTCGGGCGCGACGCCGGACAGCTCGGTCAGCGACAGCGCCAGCTGCTCGGCGGTGCCCGCCGCGCGGGCGTACGCCGCGGCGGCGTCGCGCAGCGCGTCGGCCCCGCCCCCGCCCGGCTCCCCGGCACCCACCGCCACCAGCGGCGGGCCGTCCTGCCGCGGCAGCACCAGCGTCTGGCCGGGCTTGCCGGCGAACCCGGCGGCGGTCAGATCCTGTCGGCCCACCGGCAGCACCGCGGGGAACCCGCCCGACGCCGCGACCGGCACCCCCAGCGGCGCGTCGGCGGGTGTCCGCTCGCCGGACGGGAGCACGGTCAGCGACACCCGGCGGTGCCAGGACGGTGTCGGGTCGAAGCCGTTCGCCTTCGTGCTCATGCGCGCGCTCCCGCCGGTCGAGTACTGATGCCCAGCATCACGAGTTCTTCGGCCCGATGTGGTGGTTTTGTGAGGATTCGTCGATGCACGTCCGGGATCGGCGGGCGACCAGAATGGAGCGATGACCCGCCGCACCGCCGTGACGTCACCCGGTGACACGGCGCTCGCCCGACGGTCGGGCGTCCGCCGCTGAAGGGATTCCGCGTACAAGATCCCAAGGGGGCGGTGGGAACGCTCACCTGTTCGTATAGTCCTCCCATGACTTGGCTCCTGGTGCTCGTGAGCGCGCCTTTCGCGCTGACCGCGCTGTTCATGGGCGCCCTGATGGGCGTGCGCGCCGCGACCCGGGAGGCGATCGAGCGCGGCCTGATCCACCGCACCTGCCCGGTCTGCCACGCGCAGCTCGCCCCCTCGCGGGCCCACTGAGCCGGACTCCGCCCCGTCGCGAGCGCGGTCCATCCGGGACCGGACGGCGGCCACGACGGCGCGCCGTAGATTCGTCGGGTAGACAAACAAATTCGTGCCAGAAACATCGACGCACGTTGTGCTCTTGTTGCGCCGGTGTGAAACTTCGATTACGGCGCGCAGGGAGCCAACCGCGCGACTCGGCACCAAGGGCCCCGGTCCCACCGGGTGGTGCCGCGCACCGCCGTCACAGCCGTCCGGGCTGTCCATTCCTTCCTGTGCCGCGCGCGCCGCCCCGCCCGGTGACCGCCGCTCGGCGCAGGCCGCCGTACCGATCTCCATCGGTCCGGCCTCTGGCTCAAGGAGTACCCGAGTGAGACTTCCGATCAGATCCTCCGCGCGGCGCGCCGTGGCGATGCTCGCGGCGAGCGCGCTGGCCACCGTCGGCCTCGCCACCGTGGCCGCACCCGCCCAGGCCGCCGTGTCCTGCCAGGTCACGTACACCAAGGCGTGGGACAACGGCAGCGGCTTCGGCGCCAACATCAACCTGACCAACACCGGCGACCCGCTGACCAGCTGGTCGCTGACCTGGACCTGGCCCGGCAACCAGGGCAACATCCAGGGCTGGTCGGCCAACTACAGCCAGTCGGGCCAGAACGTCACCGCGACGAGCCTGTCCTACAACGGCAGCCTGGCCACCGGCGCGTCCACCGGCATCGGGTTCAACGCCTCGTACAGCGGCACGAACACCAACCCGAGCAACTTCGCGGTCAACGGCGTGTCCTGCGGCGGCACCAACCCGCAGCCCACGCTCAGCCTGGTGGTCTCGCCGACCAGCGTGAGCGTGCCCGAGGGCGGCACGGCGACCTACGCCGTACGGCTGTCGGCGCAGCCGACGAGCAACGTCACGGTCACCACGACGGCCGGCTCCGGTGACAGCAACCTCACCGTGTCGTCGGGCAGCAGCCTGACCTTCACGTCGAGCAACTGGAACACCAACCAGAACGTCACCCTGGCCGCCGCCGAGGACACCGACACCACCAACGGCACCCGGCCGTTCACGGTGGCCGCGTCGGGCCTGACCTCGGTCACCGTCAACGCGACCGAGGCCGACAACGACTCGACGCAGACGCCGCAGTCCCTGGTCGTCTCCTCGACCGCGGTGAGCGTGCCCGAGGGCGGCACGGCCACCTTCGCGGTGCGCCTCAACCGGCAGCCGACGGCCAACGTCACGGTCACCACGACGGCCGGCTCCGGTGACAGCAACCTCACCGTGTCCTCGGGCGGCAGCCTGACGTTCACGACGAGCAACTGGAACACCAACCAGAACGTCACCCTGGCCGCGGCCGAGGACTCGGACAACACCGCCGGCACCCGGCCGTTCACCGTCGCGTCCAGCGGCCTCACCTCGGTCACCGTGACCGCGACCGAGGCCGACAACGACGGCGGCACCGGCGGCCCGCGGGCCGACAACCCGTACGCCAACGCGGGCGTGTACGTGAACCCGCAGTGGCGCGCCAAGGCGCTGGCCGAGCCCGGCGGCAGCCGGATCGCCAACCAGCCCACCGGCGTCTGGTTCGACCGGATCAGCGCGCTGACCGGCAACGGCAGCCCGACCACCGGCACCATGGGCCTGGCCGACCACCTCGACCAGGCGGTGACCCAGGACGCCGCCAACGGCGCCACGCCGCTGGTGATCCAGATCGTCGTCTACAACCTGCCCGGCCGTGACTGCGCCGCGCTGGCCTCCAACGGCGAGCTGGGCCCGACCGAGCTGAACCGGTACAAGACGGAGTACATCGACCCGATGGCGGCGATCCTGGCCCGCCCCGCGTACGCGAACCTGCGGATCGTGGCGATCATCGAGATCGACTCACTGCCGAACCTGGTGACCAACGTCAGCGGCCGGCCGACCGCGACCACCATGTGCGACACCATGCTGGCCAACCGCGGCTACGTCGACGGCGTCGGTTACGCGCTGAACAAGCTCGGCGCGATCCCGAACGTCTACAACTACATCGACGCCGGCCACCACGGCTGGATCGGCTGGGACGACAACTTCGGCCCGACCGCGAACATGATGTTCACGGCCGCGACCGCGTCCGGCAGCACCGCCGCCAACGTGCACGGCTTCATCGCCAACACGGCCAACACGTCGGCGCTGACCGAGCCGTACGTCGGCTCCATCACCGAGCAGCTGCGGCAGACCACGTGGATCGACTGGAACCGGTACAACGAGGAGCTGGCGTTCGCCCAGGCGTTCCGGCAGCGACTGGTCACGGCCGGCTTCTCGTCGAGCATCGGCATGCTGATCGACACCTCGCGCAACGGCTGGGGCAGCTGCGTGCAGACCCCCTGCCAGCCGACCCAGACCACCCGGCCCACGGCGCCGAGCACGTCGACGGACCTGAACACGTTCGTCAACCAGTCGCGCATCGACCGCCGCATCCACAAGGGCAACTGGTGCAACCAGGCCGGTGCCGGCCTCGGTGAGCGTCCGCGTTCGGCGCCCGCCGCCGGCATCGACGCGTACGTCTGGATCAAGCCGCCGGGCGAGTCCGACGGCTCCAGCTCGCTGATCCCGAACGACGAGGGCAAGGGCTTCGACCGGATGTGCGACCCGACGTACACCGGCAACCCGCGCAACGGCAACAGCATGTCCGGCGCCCTGCCCAACGCGCCGGTCTCGGGTCACTGGTTCTCCGCGCAGTTCCAGCAGCTGATGGCGAACGCCTACCCGCCGCTGAGCTGACGCCCGTGACGATGGTCCCGCATCCGCCTGGGTGCTCAGGAGCGGGGCCATCCTTACGCCGGCCGGGCCTGGCCCGGCCGGCGGGGAACCCGCCCGCGCTGGGGTGCTCCGGCGCGGCGGGCCCGTAGGGAGAGTGCCGCCGAAGCGGAAACTTGGGCCCCGCCGCGGCGGCACGGCCGCCGGTGTCGCGCAAGCGGCACCGGCGGTCAGCCGTTTCACCGCGGCGCGAGAAAACTCCGCAAACCTGGTTTACCGCGCGGACCCGCCGGGTAACGCTGCCCCTATGGCATGGCGACTGGTGCCTCGATGGCTCGTGCACAGCGGTTCTCCGACGCTCCCACCAGCATCGACGGCGACGTGACGGCCATGGCCGTCGCCCGTCCCGACCATGTGGGCTTCCCGTACCGCAGCGTCGCCGAGTATGTCGCAGGTGTCCTCGCGTTCGTCCACGCCGCTCTGCACTCCGGGCAGCCGGTGCTGGTCGCGGTGCCCAGCGCCAAGCTGGAGATCCTGCGCGACTGCCTCGGCTCCTCCGGCGCCCGGGTGCGCTTCGCCGACATGACCGTGGAGGGGCGCAACCCCGGACGCATCCTGCCCGGGGTGCTGCTGGCCTTCGCCGACCGCCACCCCGGACACCGCGCCGCCATCGTCGCCGAGCCGGTCTGGCCCGGCCGCAGCGAGCTGGAGTACCCGGCCTGCGTCGCGCACGAGGCGCTGGTCAACCTCGCCTTCGCGGGCCGCGACGCGGCGCTGCTGTGCCCCTACGACGCGGCCCAGCTCGAACCGCACGTGGTCCACGACGCACACCGCACCCACCCGTTCCTGCAGCGCCGGGGCGGGCTGCGGCCCAGTCCCGCGTACGCCGACCCGCGGCTGACCGTCGCGGACTGCAACCGGCCGCTGCCGCCCGTGCCCGCACACGCCGCGACCATGGGGTTCACGACCGCGGCCGAGGTGGGCGAGCTGCTGGCGTTCGTGGCGGCGCGGACCGGCGCGGCCGGGCTCAAACCCCACCGGCAGGACCTGCTCACCGCCGCCACCGGCGAGCTGGCCGCCGGCACCATCCGGCGCACCGGCCGGCCCGCCACCGTCTCCGTGTGGACCGAGCTGGACTACATCGTCTGCCAGCTCGACGATGCCGGCCCGCGCCACGATGCCCTGGCGGGCGTGCGCACCGGCGGATCGGGCGACGGCCTGCTGACCGCCAACCTGCTGTGCGACCTGGTCCGCGTGTACACGCACCCCGGCGGCTCCAGCGTCCGCCTCCAGCTGACCACCTGACCGGCTCAGGCCGAGTCGCGCAGGATCAGTTCGGTGGGCAGCACGGTCGCGGCCTGGTCGGGCGGCAGCTCGCCCGCGGCCAGCGCGAGCAGGCTGCGCACGGCGGCTGCGCCGATCTGCTCGATGGGCTGGCGCACCGTGGTCAGCGCCGGGCGCACCTGCGCGGCGAGCGCGTGATCGTCGAACCCGATGACCGCGACGTCGTCGGGGATCCGCCGCCCGGCCCGGCGCAGGTAGCGCACGGCGCCCGAGGCCATCATGTCGGAGGCGGCGAACACCGCGTCGAGCTGCGGGCGCTGGTCGAGCAGCCGCTGCATGGCGTGCGCGGCCGAGGCCTGGCTCCAGTCCCCGTACGCGATGGGCAGGTCGGTCAGCCCGGCCGCGCGGATCGCCTCGGTGTATCCGGCACGACGGTCCGCGCCCGGCCCCGTGTCCGGCGGGGCGGCCAGGTGCGCGATCGCGCGGCGGCCCTTGGCCAGCAGGTACTCCACCGCCTCGCGCGCGCCGCCCCGGTTGTCGGCGTCCACGTAGGGCACCTGGTAGGGGTGCAGCGGGCGGCCGACCACGGTCACCGGCAGGCCGAGCGCCGCCAGCGAGCCCGACAGCGGCAGCGGCCCGTGGTCGGAGACGACGATGACCCCGGCGACGCTGCCCGCACGCAGGTAGCGCCCGACCGTCTCGGCGAGCGTGCCGGACACGTTCGTCACCAGCAGCGGCATGTCGTGCTGGGCCAGCTCCATCTCGACCGCGCCGATGAACCGGGCGAAGAACGGCTCGGTGAAGACGAGCCGGTGCCCGGCGTGGATGACCGCCGCGACGGCGCGCACCTGCGTCTGCGAGCGGCCCCACGCGGCGCGGTGGCGGCGGTAGCCGAGCCGGCTCGCCGCGTCGCAGACGCTCTGGTACGCCTCGGGGCTGACCCGGCTGGAGTTGTTCAGCACGCGCGAGGCGGTCGCGATGGAGACCCCCGCCGCGCGGGCCACCTCGGCGAGGGTCGGTGGAGCGGCCACGCCGTCGCCGCCCGGCGTGGAAGCGCTCCCGTTAGTCATTGACGCACCATAACCCGCTGCTCCAGGGCAGCGGTAGGTCTGTGCACCCCCACCGGTCCGGTAAGGATGGCGGCCGCTCAGCCCGCCGCGTACACCAGGTCCATCGTGTCGGTGTGGCCCTTCCAGGTCAGGTCCAGCCGCCAGCAGCCCGGACCCGGCAGGTTGATGATGGACGGTCCCGGCCCGCCCGCGACCTGCTCGGCCACCGGCTGACCGCGGCCGTCCAGGCGGGCGACGATCCGCAGCGGCTCGCCGCCGCTGTCCGGGTCGCGCGCCACCCAGAGGATCTTGTTGTTGGCCCCGTCCTTCCGGTCGTGGGTCAGCGGGTTGGCGAACAGGATCGCCGCGATCTCCCCGCGCTCGCCGATCGTGTGCGCGATCGTGGTGTCGCCGCTGAAGCCCGCGTCCGCCCAGTCCGGCAGCTTGGCGACGACGACCCGCGGCGTGCACGGACCCGTCGGGCTCGGCGCCGCCGCCGCGCTGCTCGCCGCTGCGCCACTCGCCGCCGTGGCACCCGGCGTCGCCTGGGGCTGCTCCGACGTGCACCCCGCCACCGCCAGCACACCGACCGCGGCCACGGCCACCGGCCACCGACCGGCCCGGAAACTCCTCTGCATGCCTGCTCCTCGCCTCGTCTGTCGTCATCTCGTCCGTGCCGCGCCGTCGGCACCTCAGTGTCGACGGCGCGGCCGCTCTGGGCATACCCCCGAGCCGCCCGCACGTCCCGGGCGCGGCCGTGCCCGCGCCCGCCGCGGCGCGCCGAACGGCCTCACGGGTGACGAGTCACACCCGGACGGGCGGGTTCCGGGGTTGACCTCAACCGTGCTTGAGCTGGCAGGCTGTGCCGATGCGAGCAGCAAGACGGCTGGTCCCCGCCGCGTACCGGGACGTGCTGGCGGTGCCGGCGTTCCGCCGCCTGCTGGCGGGCGAGACCGTGTCCTACCTCGGCGACGGGCTGAGCGTGGTGGCGATCTCCTGGCTGGCGATCCAGATCGCCGCGCCCGACCGGGCCGCGCTGGTGGTCGGGGCGGCGGTCGCCGCGTACACGCTGCCCGCCGCGCTCGGCGCGCTGGTGCTGTCCCGCTGGCTGCGCCGGGCCGACGCGCGCACCCTGGTCACCGCGAACGCGCTGCTGCGCGGCGGCGCGCTGGGCACCGCCGCCCTGCTGCACGTGCTCGGCCTGCTCACCCCGCTCGCGTACGTCGGCCTGCTCGCGGTGTCGTCGCTGCTGATGGCCTGGGGCTCGGCGGGCACGTACACGCTGGTCAGCGCGCTCGTGCCGGCCGCACACCGGCTCAGCGCCAACACCCTGCTCGGCACCAGCCAGACCACCGCCATCATCGCGGGCCCACCGCTGGCCGGGGTGCTGGTCGCGGCGACGGGGCCGGCCACGGCGCTGGCCGTCGACGCGCTGAGCTACCTGGTGCTCGCCGCCGTGCTGCGCGGCATCCGGGTGCCCGCCGGCGCCACCGCCGAGCCGGACGCCGAGCGCGCGAGCGGCGGCTTCCGGATCCTCGCCCGGCGGCCGGACCTGCTGGGCCTGCTCGCCCTCACCGCCGTCTTCTTCTTCCTGTACGGGCCGGTCGAGGTGGCGCTGCCGCTGTTCATCGTCGACACGCTGGGCCGCTCCGCCGACTTCCTCGGCGCGTACTGGGCCGTCTTCGGCATCGGCGCGCTGGTCGGCGGCCTGCTCGCGGGCACGCTGCGCCGGGTCGCGCCGTGGCCGTTCACCGTCGCGGTCATCGCGGGCTGGGGCGCGGCGCTGCTGCCGTTCGGCTTCACCACCTCGACCTGGGTCACCATGGCGGGGCTCGCCGTGGGCGGGATCATCTACGGGCCGTTCCCCGCTTTCAACATCACCCTGTTCCAGGCCGCCGCCGACCCGGCCGACCTGCCCGCCGTGCTGGCCGCGCGCGGCTCGATCACGGTCGCCGCGGCGCCGATCGGAGCCGCGCTGGGCGGGCCGCTGGTCACCTGGCTCGGCCCCGGCGGCACCCTGTTCGCCTCGGGCGCCGCCACGCTCGCCCTGGCCGCCGCCGCCGTGACCATGCCCCTGCTGGCGTCGGCCCGCCGCCGCACCGCCGCACCGAGCACGTCATGAGCAGAGCTCCGCGCCCGCTGTTCGCACAGCGGGCACGGAGCTCCGAACGGCGAGCCGGTGCGCCCGGTCAGGGCTGGGGCTGGTCGAGGAAGGCCAGGGCGGTCGCGGCGAACAGCGGCGACAGGAAGCTGTTGTAGTGGGTCGCTCCGGGCAGGATCGCGAGCGCGTGCCCGCCCTTCGGCCGGCCCTCGCCCGTCCAGCCGCCGTCGCGCAGACCACCGTCGAGCAGCGCGAACACCTCGACGAAGTGGCTCGGCGGGGCCATGTCGGCATCACCGGCGGCGATCAGCGTCGGCACCTGCAGGCCGCGCACCTCCTCGGTGAAGTCGATCGGGATCGCCATCGCGGCGCCGATCTTGTCGAGCAGCCGCGGGAAGTCCTCCGGGCGCGGCGCGACCCGCTGGTAGAGCTCGTACATCGGGGTCTCCTTCATGAACTCGGCCGCCGCCGCGCTCACCTGCCCCTGCTGCGCGCGGATCTCCGCGTACACCGCGTCGCTGCGCATGTACGTCGACAGCACCACCAGCCGGCCGACCTTCTCCGGATGCTTGGCCGCGAGCGCCGTCGCCACGCCGCCGCCGAGCGAGTAGCCGGCCACGTCCGGGCGGTCCAGGCCGAGGTGGTCGATCAGCGCCGCGATGTCGTCGGCCATCAGCCGGATGTCGAGCGGCCGGTCGATGTCGGCCGTGCGGCCGTGGGCCTGCAGGTCGGGCAGGATCACCTGGCGGTGCTCGGCGAACGCCGCCAGCACCGGCCCGAACATCTCCCCCGAGCCGAGCCCGCCGTGCAGCAGGATCAGCGGGCTGCCCGAGCCGTGCGTCTCGTAGTACATGTTCAGGCCGTTGACCTCGGCGTACTGCCCGTTACCGGCGGCGTTCGCGGTCCACTCCGTGCTCATCGGGATGCTCCCTCGCGTCCTGCTGATGTGTGCTGACACCGGTATGACGATCGGGCCGCCGGGAACTCATCGGGGCCGGACGGAAAATCTTGCCCGGCTCGTTTGGGCAGGTCGATACGGCGGGGGCGGGGCGACGGCGGGCGGGCGGCCGGCGGGGCGGGTCGACGGCGACCGACGGGCCGCGGCGCCGACCGGGCGACCCCGACCGGCGGGGCGCGGCGACCGGCGTGGCCACCGGTCGCCGTCGCTGCGGACCGGACGTGTGCCTAGCGACCGGTGTGGACGAAGCCCGCCCATGCGTCGATCGCGGCCCGCCGCCCCTCGACGGCGGTGCGCAGCGACTCCGGCATCCCCTCGGGGATCTTCCGGTCCTTGGCGATCATCCACAGCTGGGCGCGGTGCAGCGCGTCCAGCGGGCGGCCGCCCTCGCGCCGCAGGTAGTGGTGGAACATGAACATCAGCGCCGAGGTCGGCGCGTCGGGCACGCTCCACAGCGTGCCGACCACCGTCCGGGAGCCCCCGGCCAGCAGCGCCGTCGCGAGGCTGAACGCCTCGTCCAGGCCGCGGCCGGAGACGCTGCTGTTGCAGGCCGCGAGCACGGACAGCCCGACCGGGCCGGGCGCCCGCGCGGCGAGCGCCCCGACCAGCTCCTCCGCGGACAGCCGGTCCCCGCCCGCCAGCGCCAGGTACGACGACTCCCCCGCGCCCGCGCGCCCGCCGTCGCCCTGCCCGGTCACCCCGTGGCAGGCCAGGTGCAGCACCGTGCCGGCGGTGCCGTCGAGCAGCCGGTCCAGCACCTCACGCCGGGTGCCGGCACCGGCGGGCGCCGGCTGCCCGGTGGCGGTCCGCCCCAGGTACACGCCCCGGCCGTAGAAGGCCTCGTGCACCGCCAGCGCCTCGGCGCGGGCCGCGGGCAGGTCCGCCGCCGTGGTCGTCGCCGGGTCGCCCAGCACCAGCGCGGTGTCGTCGAGCGGGACGTCGGGCGCCCACGCCGCGTCGCAGAGCAGCCGCGCCGACGGGGCGTACGAGAACACCGCCTGCTCCAGCGCGTACCGGTGCTCCCCGGCGACGGTCCGGCGGGCGGCGTGCCACGGCACCGCCGTCAGCTCGCGCATCGGGATCAGCACCACCCGCGGCGGGCCCCCGCCCGCACCAACCGCGGGCAGGCCGTGCTCCAGCAGCGGGCCGATCGCCGCCTGCCACGCCCAGTCGCACACGTCGTCCAGACCGAGCCGTCCCCGCGCCACCATCTCGCGCCCCGGCTCCCGCGCCAGGTCCCGGGTCCGGCCGGAGGCGAACCCGGCCGGCACCGCCGTCAAGCCGGGCAGCGCCAGCGTCACGGCGGGCTCGTCCGCCGGGAGCACCACCGCGAACCCGTCGCCGGCGCCGCCCGGCACCAGGTACACCAGGGCGTCCATGCCCAGCGCGCGCAGCGCGGCCCGGATCTCGTGCGTGTCGGGCGGGTCCAGCAGCCGGGCCGACGCGGCCGCCGGGCTGTCCAGGACGGCACCGTCGGCGTCCACCGGGATGCCCGCGAGCACGCTCATCACGTGGTGGCGCAGCCGCACCGGGGCCGCCTCTGCTCCGGCCTCCGCCACGGCCTGCCGCCACCGCTCCACCAGCTCCGGCTGCCCCAGCTCCGCCAGCCGCTCCGGGATCGCCCGGCGCTCCGTCGCCGCGTGCAGGATGAGGCCGCGCCCCATGTCCAGGGCACGGGCGGCCGGCTCGGGCAACCCGTCGGCGGCACACCAGCGGGCGGTGGCGATCGCGTCGTTCGCGGCGCTGCGGGCGGCGGCCTCGGCCGCCGAAGGATCGGCCTGCAGCAGTACGCCCCAGGCGTGACCGCGCAGCCCACCGAGCGCGGTGTCGCGCGCCTGCGCATCACGGCCCGCCGCACGGTACGCGCGCGCCAGTTGCATGCTCGCCAGCGTCCAGTGCCGGTGCACGGACGTGCCCATCGCCGCTCGTGCCCGCTCCAGCTCCGCGATGCCCGCCACGAGGTCGCTCGGCTGCCCGCTCGCGTCGTAGCGCAGCAGCCGGGTGTGGCCGAGCTGGAAACGGTAGAACGGGCCGCGTACATCGTGCTCGGGCGACAGCTCGACCGCCGCGGTCAGCTCCGCGACGGCCTCGTCGAGCAGCGCGGGGTCCACCGCTGCGGCACCCGCCTTCGCGAGGGCCGAGGTGCCCAGACGCAACGCCCGTTCGAAGGGCCCCAGTCCCGGCGCGTCGGCGAGCCTGCGCAGCGCGGCGAGCGCGTCGGGTCCGTACTCGGCACCGGCCGGCCGCCCAGCGGTGCCGTCGCCGTCCCCCATCAGCCCGAGCAGCGGCGCCAGCGCCGTACGGACGTCGTCGAGCTGGGTCCGCATCGGATCGTCGGCGGCCAGCCGGTCCTTCATCGCGATCAGCTCGTCGAGGGCCCTGATCGCGCCGGGCACGTCGTCGCGGGTGGTGCGCGCGTACACGTCCAGGAGCCGGGTCATGAAGTCGAAGTCCGCGGCCTGCGACGAGCCGGCCGGCAGCCCGTCGCGCACCCTCGCCATGTCGGCCACCAGGCGATCCGCCAGCGCATGGTCGCCGGACGTGCGGCTGAGCACGTGGTTCATCGCGAGCCTGGTCGAGTCGACGATGAAACGGTGTGGCTCCAGGTCGCCCACCACCGCGGCCAGCTCGTCCAGCTCGGCCAGCGCCGCCTGCGGGCTGAACCCGGGGCGGCCGTGCTGACCGGCGACGGTGAGGTCCATCGCGCGAACCACGGCACAGGCTTCGAGGCTGCCCGGCAGCGGCGCGGGGTCCGCCCGGACCACCTCGGCCAGCGACATCGCCAGGGTCACCGACGGCTCGTGCTCCGGGCGCAGCGTGTCGACCAGATCCGCCAGCAGCACGGCGGCCAGCTTCGCGCGGCCGGGCGTGTCCACGGGCAGGCGGGCGAACTCGGCGATCGCCGCCTCCAGGTCGGCGGGATCGCCGTCCATCTCGTACCGGCATTCCAGCAGCCAGCTGAGGGTCAGCCGCCAGGGAGCCCGCTCCTGCTCCGGCAGCAGCTCGACCCACGCGGCCGTGTAGCCGACGACGTCGACGAGCTGCGGCTCCTCCTGCTCCATGCGGCCCTCCGGTCTCGGCAATCCACACCGGACCCTGACGGACCGCCCGGCCGGGCCGTGGCGACCGCCGATGCGACGGTGCCCAGACCTCGGGCGCGTCAGCGCTGCACCACCGCCGCGAGCGGGTCGGCGGCCGCCGCGCGTTCGCGGCGGCGGGCGCGCACCGCCACGACCAGGAGCACCGAGGAGATCGCGCCGAGCACGACCGCGGCGACCAGGGCCTCGACCAGGTGCGCGGCCACCTGGGCCACGCCGATCAGGCCGCCCGCGAAGATCGCCGTTCGGTGTCCCGATGTGCAGCCTGACCTCACGTTGTGACACGAGAGAGCGATCTTTCCCTGTGCGAGGACGCCGATGGTTCGGGTCGGTCGGCGTGGCGGCGCTTGACAACGTACAACCGAATGGTTGTATGTTTGGAGTGTGACCGAGGAGAGCGACGAGCGGCTGGACGCGCTGTTCCAGGCGCTGGCCGACCGGACGCGGCGCGACATCCTGCGCCGGGTGCTGGCCGGGGAGCACTCCGTATCGGCACTCGCGGCGAAGTACGACATGAGCTTCGCGGCGGTACAGAAGCACGTCGCCGTGCTGGAGAAGGCGGGGCTGGTGACCAAGCGACGCAGCGGTCGCGAGCAGCTGGCCAGCGGCGACGTGACGGCGGTGCGGTCGGTGACGTCCATGCTCACCGAGCTCGAACAGGTGTGGCGCGGGCACATCGCGCGCGTCGACGCACTGATCGCCACCGAACTCGACCAGGAGGACTGAACGATGCCTGTCACCGACGTACAGCACGACCTCGACAAGCTGAGCCTGACCATCACCGCGGACTTCGCCGCGCCCGTCGCGCGGATCTGGCAGGTGTACGCCGACCCGCGGCAACTGGAGAAGGTGTGGGGACCGCCGACGTACCCGGCGACAGTCGTCGAGCACGACCTCACGCCCGGCGGGCGCGTCACCTACCTCATGACCGGACCGGAGGGCGACAAGCACGCTGGGTACTGGCTGGTCACGGCCGTGGACGCGCCCCGGAGCCTCGCCTTCGACGACGGGTTCGCCGACCTCGACTTCAAGCCCGTGCCGGACCTGCCGGTCTCGAAGAACACCTACACCTTCACCGAGCACGACGGCGGCACGCGCGCGGTCTACACGAGCACGTACGAGACCGCCGAGGCGCTGCAGCAGGTGCTGGACATGGGCATGGTCGAGGGTGCCACGGGGGCGATCAACCAGATCGACGGGCTGGTCGCCTCCTGACCGGCGTGGCGATGGGGGGTGGGGCACGGCAGTCGACGAGCCCCGAGCATCGCCGAGGACTCCCGCCCACCCCCATGGCCACGCTTTCCCAGTAGGGTCACTCAGACCGGCCTACTCCGGCACAACGTTGACCCCGGCTCCGACGAGTCCCCTCGGCTGGGCCGCTGGGACAATCCCGACGTCAGTCGGGCCGGTTGAGCCGCCGGCTGAGACGCACGATGGTCAGCACGAAGAACGCGGCGGTCAGCCCGCCCAGCCAGATCAGATCCAGGTGCCACTGGCCCGTGGTGTGCCGCCACAGCGCGTCAGGGGGCGAGCCGGGGCTGCCCCCGCGCAGGTCCAGAGACGACGCGGCGGCGGCCAGTCCCCACCGGGTGGGCAGGAGGTACGAGATGATCGACCCCGCCCCGCCGTCGGAGAGGTCGGCTGCCGCCCCATTGAGCGCGATCTGCCCGATCGCGATGAAGGTATTCCAGTTCACGGCCTGCTCGACCTTCGTCGCCAGAACCGAGATGAGCATGCCTAGGGTCATCGCCGCGACAGTCATCGCAGCGAGGTTCACAAACAGTTCCATGTTCGGATCGAATACATGTCCCTTGGCCGGGCCGGGTTTGAGGGCCACGAAGATGGCGGTGATGACGGCCGCCTGGATGATCGCAGTCACGGCGAAGACCAGCCACTTGGACACCACGACCGCAGCGGTCACTGCGCCGGTGCGGTGCTCCCGTTTGATTACATGGAACTCCGACACGATGTCGCTGTAGGTGAGGGCCTGCCCGGCGAGCATGCACAGCGTGATCAACAGGCTGAGCGTGCCAAGCGCGGAGCGGCCCGGCCCCAGCCCTTCGTCCTTGGCCACAAGCGCCGCGACGACCGCGCCGCCGACCGCTACCAGCAGCGGCATGGCCGCCACGAGCAGCGGCAGCAGGGCCGACAGCACCACCAGCAACGGGTTGCGCCCATTGCGCTCGCCGCGGTTCTTGTCCGAGCCGCGCGCCAGCACCAGGGCGACCTGACGTTGGATCAGGACCGGAAGCTGTCGAGGTAGGCGCTTGAGCGGTCCGAAACGCTGTGCAAGCCGGTGCGCCGACGAGGGGTGCGGCTCGTCCCTGAGCTGTCGGGCTTCATGGCGGGCCAGGTCGCCGGGCGCGCCCTTGGCGTAGCTCTCGGCCAGGAGCGCGACTTCACCTTCACGCGCATCGTCGGCCAGCAACCGCATCAGGTCGGCATAGTTGTCGACGGGCAGGGTGTTCATCAACTGGTCCGGCGGCCCGGAGTAGACCGGACGCCCACCCGTGGCCAGCACCAGCAACTGCTGGGCGTGATTCAGGTACTGGGTGGTGTGAGTAATGACGATGACCACTCGGCCCGGTTTCTCGACCGCGTAGGCCTCGAGCATGCCCATGACGGCACGGTCCATGCCCGCGTCCAGGCCGGAGGTGGGCTCGTCGAGCATGAGCAGTTCCGGTTCGGCCAGCTTCTCAAGCGCAATCGAGACACGCTTGCGTTGCCCGCCCGACAGCGTGCCGACTTTCTGCTGCATCCGGTGTGCGATTTCCAACTCCTCGCACACCTTGCGAATCCGCTCGTCCCGGTCCCGCTCGGAGGCCTTGGGCCGGCGGAGGCGGTCGGAGTACCGCAGCAGCTTGGCCACAGTGAGCGTGCGGTGCAGGTGGTCGTCCTGCGGCACGAACCCCAGCTTCTCCCGTAGCTGATCACCCTGCTCCCGCATGTCGAAGCGGCCGTAGTAAAGCTCGCCGGCGGAGATGGCCAGCTCCTTCATGAGCGCGTGAAACAGCGATGTCTTGCCGGCGCCGGACGGCCCAAGGATGGCCAGCACGGTGCGCTCACGTTGCACGAGGTTCATGTCCGTCAGCCGGTCGACGACGCCCGTACGCGCGGACACGCCGCATACCACGAGCTTCGCCTCGCCCTCGATGAACCGTTCGAGGTTCGCGCCGTCGGCCGAGATCCGGTAGCGATAGCCGCCGAAGTCGAAGTGGTCGCCGGGTGCCAGCCAGGCCCGCACCACCTGCTGCTGGTCGATCCAGGGCCCGTGTGACCCGGCGAATACGTTTAGCCGGAGCTTGGCCCCCACCCGTTCCAGCGCGAAGTGACGCGGTTCGGCGTAATAGAAGTCGACCCGCTCGACATCAGGGGCATGCTCAGAGCCGAACACGGTCACGGCGCCGAGTGAGATGACCGGCTTGGTCCAGTCGATCGGCTCCGGTTCAGTGGTCCCCGACCCACCCCGCCAAATCTCGTCCGGAGCGCCTTCGAGCTCATTGCCCATCCCGGTGTTCGCCCACCCTGGAATGTGCGGCTCGAGCACCCCGAGCACGCGATTCACCCATGGACCGTCGCGGTGAGAGCGAGCCAGTCGGCGGCGGTAGGCGGCGATGCGGCGCTGGGCGTGCTCTTGGATGCGGATGACCCTGGTCCGCGCCACCACGTCGTGCCGCAGCGCCTCGTGGTCTGCCGCCGCTGAGGCCGCGGCCGCGTTGTCCCGGGCTTTCCGCGCCCGGTGCAGCTTGCGCTCCAGCCGGTGGATGCGCTGCTGCCGGTCGCGCTCACGGCGGGCCCGCACGAACGCCGCAGACCGGCCTAATTCGACGGCTCGACGCTCGGTCGCCTCGGCCTCGGTGAGCGGCGCCGACCCCGCGGTAAGGGCCTCATCGGCGCGGTGCACATCCTCCTCCGCGCGCAACATCCGGACCCGGGCGGCGGCGCTGCTGCGCCCGGCCGTGAGCCTGGCTTCTTCCAGGGTCAAGCGCTCATGCTCGAACGCATCCTGCGCCATACGGATGAGGAATTCACGGTGCGGGGTGGTGGCGGTCTGGTGGGCCCGCCCGGCGGGTTTCTCGGGCAGGCCCGCCATACCGTCGCGCCAGCCGTGGTACCAGTCGGCGAAGCGGGCGAAGGGGCCGTAGAGGATCGTTTTCACCGGTCAGCCGTTCTTCTGGCAGATCGTACGGATGATCACCGAACGGTTGAAGGCTGCCGCCGCGGGCTCCAGCGGCCCTTCCGGCCCGTTGTCGTCCCGGTAGTAATCCGAATAGGAGCCGACACCCTTCGTGGTGATGGACCCGGCCAGCACGCCGAAGGAGACCAGGATGTCCCGGACGACGTCGGCCCGCCGCCTGCTCATGTCCTCCTGGTCGGCGCGAGTGCTCCAGCGGGCGGTCGTACCGACGATCTCCATCTTCGGCTCGCCGGGCATGCCGAGGAACTCCTCCGCGTAGCCCTTCAGGATCTTCCGGGCGGCCGCCGGGTCTCGCAGGTCGGCGGTCCGCGGGTGGAAGCCGACATCGCCGCCGTCGGTCAGTCGAACCTCGCCGCACAGCACCAGGGGCTTCTCTTTCGGCACCGCGATCTCGCTTACCGGCTTCACGTCCGTCAGCGTCCGGTCGCGTTCGGGCGGGTCGGGCAGCGTCTGTACGCAGGCGGCTCCACCGGCAGCGGCGACGGCCTGCCAGATGTCGGTCACGTTGGCGCGCACGGCAGGACTGAGCTGATCCTGCGGGGCGGCGGTGTCCCCTAGCCCCATCAGGATCAGGCGGCGGCCGGTCAGGTCGGGTATGGCATCCTCGCCGAGCGCGGCGACGACGTCGTCCGGGTCGGCGGCCAGCATGCCCTCGGCTCGGAAGTCGAGCGGCGCCGCGGTCTGCAGACCCGAGTCGAACAGCACCACGGTACCGCCGCGAGGGGTGTCCCGGGCGGCCTTGTGCAGCGCCTCCAGCGGGTCGGCCTCGTCCTGCCGGGATCGTATCCCCGCGATGGCCGTCAGCAGTTCATCGGTGAAGGCGTCGACAGCCGCCTTGCGCGCCGCAGGCGCCTTGATGGTGGTGGTGAAGTGTTCCCGGATGGCAACCGACGGCTGGCCGTCGACGCGGTAGACCACGACGGGCCGCTCGGCGTCGACCGCGGCGGCGACCAGGTCCGATAGGGTGTCGGGCAGGGTGGGCGCCGGCATGTTGGCCCGCGCGCCCAGCGCGAAGGTCACCGGTCCCGGTGCCTTCGGGCAGTCCGACGAATCGACGACAGCCGCGTCGCGGTCCAGGTACAGGTAGCCGCCACCGCCGGCGAGCAGCGCGATGACGGCCACGGCCAGCCACGGCCAGACGGCGGGGCGGCCACCGCGGCGGCGGGAACGGCGCTTACGACGTGACACGATGGACGCTCCTCGACGAAAGAAGGTGGGCCGGTTGCTGGCTCATCACTTGCGGGGCAGGTAGACCTCGGTGAGCGCGGCATCCTGCGCGCTCTGCGCGATCCGGGCCCGGACCAGTTCCTTGAGCTCCTCGCCGACGTTTCGCCGCTCGACCTCCTCGGCCCAGCGGATGACGTCGGCGATGGCGCTGCGCCGCTGGAGCAACTCCAGCTCGGCCCGCTTCTCGGCCAGTGTCTCGGCGGACTCGGCCAGGGCGGTGACGGCGGCGATGTGCTCACGCCGCGCCTTGGCGAAAGCCGACCGGGCCGGATTGTGGGTGGCGTACGCGCCGAGCATGGCGACAAGCCCCGTGCCAAGGTAGAGGCTCAGGAACAGCAACGAGGCCCCCAAGGTGGGGGTGGGCTCGGGTGTGGTCGCGGCCTGTGCATCCGCCTGGCCCATGACCTCGACCGGCCCGGAGTCGACCGATGGATCGTGGTGGGTCAGGCGCAGGTAGAGTCCCGCCCCGCCCAGCGCTAGGTAGACGGCCACCGCCAGTCCGGCGAAGTATCCGGGCAGCCAGGTCTCGCCGGCCTTCAGCGAGCGCAGGATCACGCCGGTGAAGTGCGCTAGGAAGATCACGCACGCGGTGAAGCCGACCACTGCGGCGTAGTGCACCCACAATTCCTGAGTCGGCATCACGAACTGGATGATCTGCAGGAAGTTGACGAGGTCGGCCAGCGCGGCCAGGCCGAGTGCGACGGCATACACCCAGATGCCGATCGGCCGGCCGGCGACCAGAGCGGGGTCGACGAAGTCGGTTCGAGCGGGTTCCCCAACCGTAGGATCGCTCTCCGCCCGGGGCATGAGCTGCACGGACGGTGGCGCCTGGGCCGGCTGGTAGGTCGGCGGCTCGGTGTGGCCGTCGACGGTGGGCTGCTGCGACACGTTCACTCCTCGGTGTGTCGGGGGATATCGTCGCGGCCGCGCAGGCGGGCATGCGCCGCCTCTCGGGCGAGCCGGAGTTCGAGCAGGTCACGCTCGTCGGCTTCGTACATCACCTGCTCGTAGGCGAGTTCGGCATGCGCGTCGACGAGGTCCGGCATTAGTTCGTGCTGGTACTCCGCCCAGGCCTTGATCAGCCGGGCGAGCTGGACCTCGGTATACCGGTCGACCAAGCCGTCCAGGACGTCCGGCGTCGCCTCGTCGACGGCTGCGGGCAGCAGCTCATCCACCGCCTTCTCCAGCAGCCGGCGCATCGGTGCGGGGTCGAGCGGGTCAGGCCGAAACGGCTGGTCGGGGACGGGCTTATCGTCCCGTTGCCAGAACCACTTCACGGGTTCACCTCCAGGTCCGCGTCGTCGAAGTCGAGCCACGAGGGCAGCTGCGGTCCGGCCGGACGCAACTGAGTGTTCAGGGCGGGGCCTTGCTGATGGTGGAGCACCAGGTATCTCCAGTAGCCGGCGATCCGCCGTTCGGCGTGCGCGCACGCGCGCCTGACCCGAGCCACCGCGACGTGACGCTCAGCGAGGATCTGCGCGTGCAGGTCGACGATCTCTGCGGCTAGCTTTTGGCAGGCCGTCAAGGTCCGGAGGTAGCGTTGCTCGGCCTTTGCCAGCTCGCGGGCGTGGTCGCTGAGGCGGCGGCGGCGCGACAGGTACTCGGGCCGGTCGTTGGCGATCTCGACCGCGCGCCGAACCCGCCGGCCGGCCTCGTCGAGCGGCTCACCGGCCGCGCCGAGCTGCCGGCGGTGCTCCGCCAGCAGCTCGGACAGCTCGGCCAGCTGCTTCTCCTTGGCCTGGCGTGCACTGTCCAGGGGTCCTCGGCGCTCGCGGTATCCGATCCGCTCCTCTTCGGCCTGCTGTTTGAAGATTCCGGCCAGCATTCCGATGTATGCCGTGTTCACCGGTGCAGGTGGTGTCATCGCCGCCGCCGAAGCGGGCACCAGTTCGTAGCGGTCGGCGCCGGGCAGCGTCGACTCGGCGTCAATCTGCGCCTTCTCGTCCACCACGACCTCCGGGATTCCCTTGCTGGCGTCCCGGCGCCCGTTGCGGCGGTCGGCCCAGCGCTGCCACAGGCCGTACCTGATCGGCCGCGCCGGCGGGCCGGTCCACCCGCGCCGGCCGGCGCTGCTCCATGCCGTCATCGCCGCCCCCTGTCCGCTCTACTCACTGCCGGTCGGTGACATCGAAGGCGGCGATGCTCAACGCGTGCACCACCAGCGATGCCGCGTTGCGGGCTGCCAGGGCCGGTTCGTAGTGGGTGTCGCGGGCCATGCCCCAGTCGGAGATCGCCTTGACCACGATCCACGGAACGCCCGCCTCGGACGCCGCGGCGTAGAGGCCGTGACCCTCCATCTCCCCGCCGATGGCACGGCTGTTCTCAGCGATGAGCCTGGCGCGGTACTCCTTCGAGCTGACCAGTACGCCGGAGGCCAGCATGAGTCCAGAGAAGACCTGCACGTCCCCGTCGGCCGACTCGGGCCAGTTGTACCTGGCCGCCTTCAGCCGTGTGACCATGACGGAGGGCGCCGGCACCCGCGCTCCCTGCGGCTCCTCACGTTCGTCGAACACGACCTTGCGGTCCAGATCGTGCACGGTCGCCGAGATGAGCACGTCACCGAGCCGCTGCGGCGGGGTCCAGGCATCGCCGAGGCCGTAGCAGATTCCGACCATGATCACGTAATCGGGCTGCCAGCGGCGGATGGTCTCGGCCGCGGCCAGGATGGTGTCGGTGGCGCCCTGGCGGGGAGCCTGGACCACGCCAATCCTTGCCTTGCTCACTGTGCCGGCCTCGAAGATCACATGGTTGCCCTCGAAACGCGGTTGGGGCTCCTGCCCATTGGCGGTGCGGACCGTATCGAGCACTGCCGCGAGCTCGGTGTCGGTCACGGTGAGCAGCAGTACACGTGAGTGGTTCAAGTGCTCTCCTCTTGTCTTATCGAAGGTGTCGTGTGAGACACGTTGCGCCCCGACGACGGCGCTGGCCGATACGAACGCCACGACCAGGGTCATCAACCCCAGCGCACTCATCAGCCAGCCGAGCACCAGCGACGGCATGGCCTGCGCGGACAGCCCGGGCGGGTCGCGAAACGCCAACTGCCAGGCAAGCCAGTGCACCGCCGAGCCGAAGTCCGCGGGCCGACCCACGCAGGTCGTGGCGGCGCACAGCCGCTGCTCCTCTCCCATCACCACCATCGCGCAGACGGGCAGCACCACCGCCACGCCCAGCAGGTAGACCGGCAGGAAGCCGCCCCGGTCCGGCCGTGGCCTACGCAGGCCCGTCGCCGGGTCGTCCGGCAGCCGCACCAAAACTCGGCTGTCCGCCCCGTACGGTGACTTCAGCACCGCCCGCACAACCGAACGCATCGCCTGGGTGGTGACCCCGTCAAGCTGGAACACCAGAACGTCGCGAACGTTGATGGCTTCGGGCTCGCCGCCCCACTCCTGACTCCCGCCGCGGGCGTAGAGCCGGACCAACTGCCGCATGTGGGAGACGGTCAGGTCGACCATCCCCCGGCCGGCGCGGTCTCGGGCGTCGTGCAACAGCGGCACGGACCAGTTCCAGCCAGGCAGCGACTCGGCGGCGATCTCGTCCTGCGGGCGCGGCGTGCGGCCGAGGACGCGAGCCATCATGGCCCCGTCGGTGAAAACCCGTGCGGTCATCGCTAGAGCGATGTAGGCGACGGCGCCGACGGCCAGCCAGAGTCCTATCCAGAGGTACACCCCGAGCATGGCCAGGACGAATGCCACGAGCAGCGCCAGGACCGGTGGAGCGGCGAGCATCAGCACATCCCAGTGCCGGTCGGCGATCCGCAGCAGCCATCGCTTGAGGCCGGTCGGCACGTTGGGCGGGCGCCGCCCGCCGGGCAGCTCCAGCACGGCGAACGCCGTCGGACTCTGCCAAACCAGCCGGTCCTCGAGACCAGCGCGGTAGAGCACCAGCGACAGCGGACCGCGACTCCGTGTCAGGCCTCGCGCGCTGCGCGGGCGCAGGTGCGTTATCGCCTGCACGCCGCAATCCGCGTAACGCACCGAGCGCGCGGCCTGTCGGCATTTCGCGTAGGAGACATGATCCATGAGCTGACCCATCGCATCGTCGAGGCTGGGGATGTCGGTGTCATGAGAGGGTGGAGATCGGCTCCTCGCGGGAACGCTCCCGTCGCTGCCCTGCCGCCGACACTAGGCGGCAGGATCTTTGCCGAGGCTCCGCCACAGGTGCACGGAAGTGAATATTTCGCTGCGTGATCGCGGATATACGGCGCGCAGTTGCGCCGTTTCGCCGGGGCGCAAGGGGCCACCGGCCAGGGACCCGTGGGCTTGCGGGTGCGCCTGCGGGCGCGGTCCAGCGGCGGTGCCGGGCCGATCGGCGAGGCGCCAACGGATGAGCGGTCGAGGGGGTACGTTCCTTTCGCCAGGCTGACGCGCGGCCTGGCCGACCCAGGATAGGTGGGCCTGCCAGCCGATTGATCAGCTCTGAGCATCTCGGCGATGCTGAGTCGGAGCACCTGATTCCGGACACCGCTTTCGCGGCACCGGCGAAATCCAGCTCCACCCCGTCCGTCCGGCGACACACGCCGGACGCCCCCGGACATCGAGGAACGACGACATGACCCCGACTCCTCGCGACCACGATCCGGCCGCGTCCCTCCTGCGTGCCTTCTGCCTGCGACTGGGCCGCCTGCGCACGGAAGCAGACCTTCCTGTGGTGCGGCTGCTCCAATACCCGGAGATCACCGTCAAACGGAGCCGGCTCTACGAGATCTTCCGGGGAGACGTCAAGGAGCCGCCGGAATGGGAACTGGTCGACGCGATCATCAACCGGTGCCGCGACCACGCCATCAAACACGGCCGTCTGCTGGGCATGAGTACCGACCCGAGCTACTGGAAGCCGCAGCACAGCATGCTGGTGGAGTTGCGTGGGCACACGCGCCACGCCGCGCGCGCCCCGGAGGCGCCGACGGGCCGAGCTTTAACCGCACAGGTCGTCCATCGCGGTTCGGTGACGGCACCAGACGGCACGATTCGACACCTGGGCATCATCACCGGCGACATCCGCCACGTCCGCTGTGCGGAGGTCTGGGTGAACCCCGAGAACACCGAGATGGTCATGGCCCGAGCGCAGGAGTTCTCGATCTCTGCCATCATCCGCTACGAGGGCGCCGAACGCGACGACGCGGGCCGCATCACCGTTGACACGATCGCCGACGAGCTTGAGAAGAAGACCTCGACGATCCGGCCCATCGCGCCCGGATCGGCCGTCATCACGGGGGCCGGAGCCCTCGCCCGCCGCAACGACGTGCGCCTCATCGTTCACACCGCCGCTGTGCAGGGCGAACCTGGCACCGGGTTCCGCGCGATCGACGGCATCGCCCAGTGCGTGGACAACACACTGCTCGAACTGGGCCGCCTCGACGATCTTCCGGACGAACCGCTGCGGGTGCTATTCCCCCTGCTGGGCACCGGAGTGGGCGGGGGCGACGTACCCAGGACGGCGACCGCACTGATCCACGCTGCCGCCAACTACCTGCGCTCGGTGCGCTCCACCAGGATCAGTGCCGTGCTGTTCCTCGCCTACACCGATGTCGAGCTGCGAGCCTGCCTGGACGCGCTGACCGCGGCAGGCGTCATGCCCACCACGGGCCCGGCGCCAGCGTGAACCGCCGCACACCGAGCCTCACCGAACACCCTCAGTGACCGTGCTCCATGTCCCCCGCGCTGCTGTCCGCCCTGGCCGGGAGGAGCGGCGCAGTGATGCTCACGGCAACGGACTGGACCACCCCGGTAATGAGCGCCAGGCGCATGCCGTCGAGGGTGGCGGCGGTTGCGGCGGCACCGCAACCGCGGGCCAGGGCGAACACCGGGTGAAGGAAGTGAGCACTGATTGTCAATGGCACCGACAGCCACGGCGACCCGTCCGGCACCGGTCATGGTCGCGCTGTCCCCGCGTTTGTAGCCGCGGCCTGAGGCCGAGCCGACACGAGTCCGACCGCCGACGACTTCGACTGCAAGATCAAAACCGAGAAATGGCGGCGCCTGACGCCGCGTGCCACCAGGTCACGGCGCATCAAGAACACGTTGAGCGGATCCCACCCAGGCCCAGCCATCCCTGGATTGCCAGAAGCCCCGTCTGACCAGGTCAGACGTGGCTTTCGCTGTGCACCGTGGTCAACGGAACGCGAACCGGTTTCTGCTGGTCACAGGAGACCCGTTGCCGGTCACGCCGATACGCCGGAGTGGTGCTGACGTTCCATGACCTGAGTCGGGCCAGCACTCGAAGTCGACATGCGCAGGTTGAACTCCAATCAGCGCCGCGCGCACGCCCGAACGACCTGCATCAAGGAGCTGGCGCCTACTTCCTTTCCGGCGTATGCCGGGGGACGGCGCAAGTTAGCCACTCGGCAGAACACATGCAACCGCGGGGCTTCTCCTCGGTCACCAACGGAGCCATACGCACCAGACGGGCGTTCGGCCAAGTCTTGTACTGTCGTGCGCCAGGTGCTGCGCGATCCGGAGATAACGAGTTGAGGTCAGCCGAACGGCGGCTCACTCTGAGACGGTGATCACCGAATATTTTCCCCTGTTGGGCCTGCGGATCGAGGTGGCCGACCTGCAGCTGCGGCTGCCGAGCCCGGAGGAGTTGGGGCAGCTCGCCGACGCAGCCGCTGACGGTGTACACGAGCCGGACATGATGCCGTTCACCGTGCCGTGGACCGACCAGAGCCCGGCTGATCGGGCCCGGTCGGTGGTGACTCACCACTGGGCGGTGCTCGGCAGGTGGACGCCGCAGGCATGGTCGTTGCCGCTGGCCGTGCTGCACCGCGGGACGGTCGTGGGGCAGCAGACGATCAGCGGCAAGGACTTCGCGATCAGTTCCGAGTGTTCCACCGGCAGCTGGCTCGGACTGCGCTACCAGGGTCGGGGTATCGGCACGCTCATGCGCATCGCAGTGGCGCATCTCGCGTTCGAGCACCTCGGCGCGAGCGACCTCGTGTCGGCGGCGTACCTGGACAACCCGGCGTCACTACGCGTGTCGGCCAAGGTCGGCTACCAGCCCGACGGCGTCGCCCGCCACGCGGTGCAGGGCCGACTGCGCATCTCCCAGCGGCTGCGGCTGACCCGAGACGATTGGCTGGCCATCAACCGCCCGTATGTGCAGGTGCATGGCCTACAAGCCTGCCTTCCGCTGTTCGGCCTACTCGACCAAACATCAGCGTGACCACTTGAGCGGCAGCTGGGCGAGCCTGCGCGACGCACACGGATGATGAAGTGCAAATGGACGAGGGCTGAGCCACTCACCACCTTCCAGGTGGCCCCGCCACCGTCAGGCGGCCCAGCGATAGAGGAGACCATGAACCCGCGCGTGTCATGGCAAGACCTGCATTGATCACATCAAACATGATCCCCCATGGGCTTGGACAGAAAAAGCCCCGCTTGAACAGGTCAAGCGGGGCTTTCGCCGTGCACCGTGGTCACCAGAACGCGCACCGCTACCTGTTGATCACGGGCGACCCGTTGCCCGTCCGACCCGTCGAGTCGACGAGACGGACGAGCACGGCGAAGCCTTCACCCGCATGAAGCCGGTTCGCTTACTGAAGCACTCGGGCGCCATGGTCAGCCGACGCGCGCTGGATCGCCTGGGCTCGGCAAACTCGCTACCAGTGATCACCGCTCCCGGTTTCGTATGCGTGATGCCGGAAATCGGGCGTGTCACGGCCTGTCGAGTGCATCGAGGATGTCCGCGTCGAGCTCCACGCACGCATCAGTCGTGAGGTGGTGATGCAGGTCTCCCCGCTCGACGTAGGCCGAGTGGATGTCGATATAGCCGGTGATCAGGGTGAACCCTCCGCCTCGTTCGAAGAACAGTAGTAGCGGCTCGTACGGGTCGGCGAGGTCGGGCAGGGGGACGGCCGCGTGGTCGCGCAGGGTGTACCAGTGCAGACCGTTGACGGCGGCCTCCAGGACCGGGTCAGGCGCGAGTGCGAGCAGGCGTTCGATCTGCGTGACGAGAGCCGGATCGGCGCGCACGGTCGGGTCGGCGCAGGCAGCCAGGTCAGGGAAGGGCCATTCCGCGCAGTCCAGTTGTCGGGCCCACCAGGCAGTGCGCCGCAGGTGCTCGGCCATGAGCCGGTGGCGGGATCGGGTGCGGGTAAAGCCGCCCTCGGTCCAGTCGATCGCCGTCAGCCGGGCCGTGTACTCGGCGGCGGTGGGCAGGACGGTCATGGCATCTCCCGGAGGACGGCTTGCAGAATCTCGTCGATGTTTGACAGGTCGTCGGCCATGGTGATGTCCGGCGGTGTCTTGCCCAGCGACGGCCAGTGGCTGAACATACCGAACAGGGCATCTTCGTACGGTGCCAGGTCGTGGGCGCCGATACGGGTCTTGTCGACGACGTCGAGCGGGGCGCTGGGGTCTCGGTAGGGCATGCCGAGTTCCATCAGATGGCTCTCGACATACTCGTGGACCAGCAGGCGCTTTAATTTGATCTCCGTGGACCAGGGCAGGGTGTCATCGGCCGCTTTGGTCCACCACTCGCCGATGTGCTTCATCGGGGCGAAGTAGCCATGTTCCATCGCGCCTTTTACCGGCACGTCGTGGGTGGTGAGGAACAGGTGCTGCTTGACACGTTCCACGACATGGCGGGGAACGCCAAGCAGTTCGGTGATGTTGTCGACGTCGTCGGCGCGATCTCGAATCTGATCATATTGGCGCGCGGCCTGCGGACTCTGCGGCGTGTCGACGTAGCCCGCCCCGCCCCAGCGGATCTCCGGAGTTGAGGAGCCCAAATGCGGAAGGCCGCCGCGTCGGGCGAGGACGGCCATGATCGATTCGATGGCCTCGTCGAGGCCGTGCAGCGCCGGCATGAGGTTGCGCAAGCTGGCGGTCAGCGCTCGGAGCAGTCGGGTGATGCGGGCGCCCCACTTGGCAACCAGCGCGGTCACCTGCGCAACGACGTACGGCGCCGCGATGCCGAGCGTGCCGACGGCCTCGGCGGTCCACAGCGGCAGCCGCGCGAGCAGGATCGACACGAGTTCGCCGATCAGGTCCCGGACCAGCGTGCGCACCAGCGCAACCACGGAGCCGCTCATGGCGACGATCGCCTTCATGCCCTCCTCGGCCCGGGTCAGCCCCGCCAGGAGGTCGAGGGTCTCGCTTGCCTGCTGCCGGTAGGCGGTCGCGGCGGGCCCATCCCAGTCCTGGATCTGGCCGGCGACGGCACGGCCATACAGGTCGGCGATGTCGGCGTGCTCGACGGCGATGTTGTGCCAGGTCTGGGCGTTGGCGGCGACCTGGTCCGGGTCGCCGGCGAGCCAGTCCAGCACCCGCGACAGCGGCTCGACGTGCTCGACGCACCAGCCGAAGCCTGCGGTCACCAGCGCGCCCACCGGGTCGAGCACCCACACTGCCGTCTCGGCGACGGTCCCGACCCCGCCGAGCGCCCCGTCGACCCACGAGCCGTTCTCGACCCCGGCGACGATCATGTCGACGGACTCGGCGATCCCGACACCGGAGAACCAGGTCGTCGAGTCGACCCGCGCGGCGACCAGCGCGTTGCCGCCGTCGCTCACCCCGGACGCCCGTGAGCCACCGCCTCGGTCCGGGCAGACGCGGCGAGATCAGTGTCCTCGTACGTGACGGCTGTCGTCCGCAGCGCTTCGCCACGACCGTGCAGGTCTGCGGCTGCCGCACGCATAGCCGCCGCGATCCGGGCCTGCAGCGGCATCAGCTTGAGCGGGAGGACCGCACAGATCACGCCGTACGCGTCGGCGTCGAGCGTGACGTGCCGCGCAGCTCCATACGCATGTTCAGCCCGGTCGGCGAGACGGGCGACAGTCCGTGCGTGTTCACGGATCTGCGGCAGAAGTGCTGCGACGCGCGGCGCCGCATGGCGGTCATCGGTCATCGCCGAAACCCACCTCGACCGCGAGTTCCCGCACATGTATGGCGAGCGCATCACGTGCGGCCCTGGTCGCCTCGACCACTGCTGAGGCGATGCGGTCCGCCGGAAGCTCACGCACCCGCTCATGAAGCTTCAACCCGACCAGATGGCCGTTCTGATCGACGGTGGCCGTGACCATGCCACGCAGCACGGACGCGTCCACTACCAGATCTCGCGTCCGGGCGGCGAGGTCGGCGGCACGGCGGACCCGGTCCTCCAGCATCCTCTGCCAGTCACCGACCTGTTGATCGACCGCGTCGAGATCCGTGCCGAATACGTCCATCTCCGCCCTCCCCCGACGGCTGAAACCTGCCCACGAGCCTAAATGGACGGATCACCAGCGACAAGGCGGTTACAGTCGGCGACCGTACACGTGCATGTGAACGCCGTTTGCCCGACCGCCGAGCGCGCTTCCCACCGCATCGCATGAAGACTCGCACCACTCACCCACGCCAACAGCGAGCGTCGACGTCGCTGAAGCGGTTCGCGTGCCGCATCTTCAGGCGCCGCCAGGGACTCGAACCCCGAACCCGCGGATTAAGAGGGCTCCCTCTCGATCACGGTCGGGCACCCTGACCTCAGACCAGCCAGCCGAGCGGACGTGCTCGCTGCGCTCAATTTGCAGTCGGTTGGGGTCGGGAGGGGGTCAGACCCCAAGTACGTACTACACGCTGTCACGCCAGCGGGTGGGATCCCCTCGATGCGAACTATTGGGGGCTCAGTCGCACAAGGTGTTATGCGAGGCCAGATGCTGTAGTCCGGCCCAGCTCGACCCGCTACTGTCGGCTCGGTTGCTGTACTGCGCTGCTGTATCCAAGTCGCGACGACTAGATCCTGGCCATGATCTGCCGCACCGGATGGCCAAGCGTCTCGGCCAGTTCAGCGAGTTCCTCCTCGGTCAGCCAGCCGCGGTCGGGGCTTCGTGCCGACAGCTCGAACCTGGCAAATCCCGTCGGCCAGTCGTAACGCAAGTCATTGAGGGAGACCACCACACCGCAGCATGGCACCGCCACGTCCAGCCCAGTCCATCCCTCTTCCTCGTCCTCGTACGCCGCGTCCACGAGGTCGTCCCACCAGTCCATGTCCACCTGCCCGGCACACGACGGACACCGGATCTCGGCTAGGTTCGAACCGGCCTCGACGAGCTGGATCCGTTCGTGCCACTTGGCGTCCAGTTCCTCCGTGTCGGGGACCATGCGGGCGAACACTCGATCCGCCGCATGCCCTGCTTCCAGCGCCGGCTGCCACGTTGCATCGGTCGGGATGACCGACAGATACGTCTCGCTCATACGAAGTCCTTACTATGAATCCGCGCCGGCGCGCCGCGTGAGCACCCGAACGCAGTACAGGCCCCGAAACAGCCCGCGCAGGATAACCGGCCCGCCCCGACATACGACACTCGCCGGGTTGCTCGGTCGTCTGACTGCTCAGCGAGGGCCCACGAGCCCGGGACGTAACCCAGCACCAGCACCTCGGGAGACAGATTCCGGCGTACAGGTCGACTCGTCCGTCCCTGTACAGCGCGCTGGCCCGGGGACCGGCTTTCACCTGCTGTTACACCGGTCGCAGTCAGGCGTAGGCGGTCATCTCTGGTCATCATCTGACGGCCCGGCGACGGCCCGCGCTGCCTCACACGGCCCGAAGACGGCCCGAGACTCGGTCTGTTGAACGGCCAGAGGCAGTACGGTCACGTTGTGGAACGGGACCGGCTGATCCAACTGCTTAGCGAGGACGCGGGTGCATTCTCCTATTGCCGACAGGCGCTGCAAGCCGGCGCCAACTTTCGGGTCTTCGACGCTCACCCGCCCGTAGCGGCCAACCACTTCGCGAACGTCTATGCGGGGCGGGAACGAAGGATGCGTGCCGCTGGTACTCCCACGCTCGGCTTCCCGGACGCTGTCCAGCGTCTCCGGGACCTGGGAGATCAACCGCTTCAGCTCGGCGAGGTGGGCGTCGCCTCTCCGGCGTACCACTTCCAGCTGTTCCTCACCGGGGACCTGTCCGCAGTCGTGGCCTGCCTCGGGGTGGACCTGCACTGGCTCGCGTCACGGAAACCGCAGCAAAGCGACACGGTTTAGGAATTATCGATCAGCGCTGAGAGCCGAGTTGCTGGCCTGGTCCAAGCCCAGCTAGCGGGGAAGTCGGGCCGCTCCATCGTGGCTCCGGTTGACCCTCGCTGACCGCCGCATCGGGCACGATCGGGCACGGCGCTTCCTTCCCATCTCCACCTTCGGTCAAAGGCGAGGCGCCGTAATGGCCATCGAGGGACGGTCCTGCTTGCGTGGACGTCTTGCCGCACGTCCTCTGTTCAGAGGAACACCGTCAAGTCCCGCTTGACGGTGTTCCTCACTTTGACGAACTCGGGGACACGTGGCTGGTGTCAACGACGGCCGAAAACTGACCCTCTAGTACGGCAGTGCCGGTTCGTGCTCTGAGCTGCCCGGATGCGTGAGGGCGGCCACCGCCTGATCATCGAATGTTGTGGACAAGTCGATAAGCAA